>JBBSDD010000572.1:0-2209 GCA_038249755.1 Flavobacteriales bacterium
AGCCATTGATGCCATGATTCCTATTGGTCGTGGACAAAGGGAGCTGATCATCGGTGACCGACAAACCGGAAAATCAACGGTTGCGATCGACACCATCATCAATCAAAAAGAATTTTTTGACAGGGGAGAGCCCGTTTTTTGCATCTATGTTGCCATTGGCCAAAAAGGTTCTACGGTTGCACAAATCGCAAAAACACTAGCCGATACTGGTGCAATGGCTTATACAGTGATTGTTGCTGCCAACGCATCTGAACCTGCTCCTATGCAGTACCTCGCACCATTTGCAGGAGCGGCCATCGGCGAATTTTTCCGCGATACGGGTCGTCCGGCATTGATCGTTTATGACGACTTATCAAAACAGGCTGTGGCTTACCGTGAGGTTTCCCTGCTTTTGCGACGTCCTCCGGGACGTGAGGCTTATCCGGGTGATGTATTTTACCTGCACTCCAGATTATTGGAGCGTGCCGCAAAAATCATCAACTCTGATGAGATTGCAGCTCAAATGAATGATTTACCGGAATCTCTGCGTGAAGTGGTGAAAGGTGGCGGTTCATTAACCGCTTTGCCGATCATCGAAACCCAGGCCGGTGACGTATCGGCCTACATTCCGACCAACGTCATCTCTATCACAGACGGTCAGATATTTTTGGAGTCGAATTTATTCCTTGCCGGTGTTCGACCTGCCATCAACGTTGGTATTTCTGTATCGCGGGTTGGAGGAAATGCCCAGATAAAATCGATGAAAAAAGTGGCTGGAACCCTGAAACTAGATCAGGCCCAGTACCGTGAGCTTGAGGCTTTCGCCAAATTTGGCTCCGACCTGGATCCGGCTACCATGGCTGTATTGGGAAAAGGCGCACGAAATGTGGAAATCCTAAAACAAGCGCAAAACTCTCCTGTTCCTGTTGAAAAACAGGTGGCCATCATCTACCTCGGAACAAAAGGAAAATTGAACAAAGTTCCGGTAAACCGCATCAAGGAATTCGAAACTGAATTCCTCGATTTCATGGAAGCAAAACACAGCAATATACTGGATTTGCTTCGCCGTGGACAGTTGACCGATGAAGTGACCAGCACACTCGAAAGGGTTGGCGCAGAATTGGCATCAAAATATTAATACCCCTGATGAACATCCTGCCTTCAGGAAGGATATAAATCAACCAGCACAATGGCCAACTTAAAAGAAATCAGAGCGAGAATCACCTCGGTGAACTCGACGAAGCAAATCACCTCGGCCATGAAAATGGTGTCGGCGGCCAAGCTTCGCCGTGCGCAGGACGCCATCACACAGATGCGTCCCTACGCCCAAAAACTTCAGGAGATTTTGCAAAATCTGAGTGGAGCTCTTGATGTTTCAGAAAATACATTTGCCAAAGAGCGCGAAGTGAAGCGCGTATTGGTAATTGCTGTGAATTCAAACCGCGGATTGTGCGGTGCATTTAATAACAACGTACTGAAACAAACCAAAACTCTTATCGCTGAGCATCCCGGCGCAGAAGTAAAAGTACTCGCCATCGGCAAAAAAGCCTTTGACGCTTTCAAAAAAACGAGCCATATGCCCGGCGTAGGATACCCCGCTGAGCCCTTCCGGATTTATGAAAATCTGAATTTTCAGGAATCTTCCATCATAGCCAATGCGGTGATGGAAAAGTTTGTGGAAGGCCATCTGGACAGGGTGTATCTGGTTTACAATTCTTTTAAAAATGCCGCTGTACAATATTTAACAGTTGAGCAGTTTTTGCCAGTAGTTCCACCTGTTCAATCCGCAGTTTCAACAGCCCAGGTTGATTATATTTTCGAACCAAACAAAGAAGAAATTGTCGCTGAGCTGATACCCAAATCTCTCAAAATCCAAATGTATAAAGCCATTCTCGATTCTTATGCGGCAGAGCATGGCGCGCGGATGACGGCCATGCACAAGGCTACCGACAATGCCACCGATCTGGTAAAAGAATTAAAATTGAAATACAACAAGGCCCGTCAGGCATCCATCACCAACGAAATCCTCGAGATTGTAGCTGGTGCCGAAGCATTGGCCGGTTAACATTCCATCAGGGACAACTTCCTGCCCCACCAGTTCGGTGGGGCATTTTTTTGGCTTACTTTCTGCTGTAATTGCACAGATTCCGTTCCATGAAAATTTCTTACCTCCAAGGCCTCTCGTTAGGCATAGCAGGTATTCTACTCATTCTCCTGGCCCCCCACGCCG
>JBBSDD010000573.1:0-2206 GCA_038249755.1 Flavobacteriales bacterium
ACTCCATTCGTTTGGGATCGGGCTACACGAGCGCGCAGGAACTGCCAATGTGGATACCCTTGAAATTGATATGTCCCCAACGATCAGCCGGATTGAGTTGATTACCAGAGGTCTCACCCAGAAACAGCGCGCATTTTCTGAAAACCTGAGCGACCTCGCGCGCTTCTCTTCCCGGATTTTATTTTTTATTAATCTGGCCCTTATTCTCATCATTATCGGCTCACTCGGTGCTTTTTACCGGAAGGTGATAAACAAACTTGAAGTCTCCCGCATCGACCTCAAAATAAAGAATGACAATCTCCTGGAATCAAACAAAAAGCTCGACCAGTTTCTCTACGCCTCCTCCCACGACCTTAAGTCGCCCATCAACAACCTGGAAGGCCTCATCGAAATACTCGAAATGGTGGACCAAACCGAGCATGCCCTTCGAACAGAAGTGATCAGCAAAATGCGCAGTTCTATCCATTCCCTGCAATACACCATCAGTGACATCGAAAACCTGATGCGTGTAGGCCGGCTATCTGGCAGCCCGGAAGATATGGGTAACCAGTTCTTTAACGATTTGCTCGACCAGATTATTACAGATAACGAGGTGAGTTTTGAAATGTCTACCGTATCCCTTTACCGCGATTTTCAGATTGAGTCGATCGAATATTCCCGACTCGGCCTCAAGAGCATCCTGTTCAACCTGCTTTCCAACGCGTGCAAATACCGTTCGCAGCACCGTCCACTCGAAGTACATATTTCCACTTTTTCGGAAAACGGTGCGCTCATACTTCTATTTGCCGACAATGGCAGCGGACTGGATATGGAGCAATACGGGTCCAAACTATTCACCATGTTTCGCAGGTTTCACAGCCATGTGCCCGGTTCGGGATTGGGATTGTACGGTGTGCGTGAGATCGTCGAGCGGCACGGCGGCACTATCACGGTCGATAGCAAGGTAGAAGAAGGTGCGGTTTTTAAAATTGTTTTATCTAAATAGAATTTATTTATTCAGGATTTTTTTTATTCAAATAAAATTGATTTGCTAAAATGTTACCAATACTTAAATAAAAGGCAATATTTGTTTTGCTGATTTTTTTTTCTACCTTCCGCCGTCTTTAAAAAGACGGCAAGTCTCATGAAAAAATACCGTTGCGCGTTGATAGTGGATGATGATCCGGTAAGTTGTTTTTTAAACGAGCGCGTTTTGCGCCTTTCCAATCTCGCTGAAACTTCGTATCAAGCCAATAATGGCGTGGAAGCCCTTGGATTTCTCGACTCACATTGTAATGGCGATAGAAATAGTTGTCCCGATGTCATCTTTCTCGACCTGAAAATGCCAGTCATGGTCGGTTTTGAATTTTTGGAACATTTCGAAAAACGCAAATCATCCTTTGGTGACAATATTGAAATTATTATTCTCACGTCTTCCACCAACAGCGCTGACTTGCTCCGCGCCAAAAATCACAATGTAAAAGGATATCTGAATAAACCTATCACGGCGCAGGGAGTTCAGTCATTATTGGAGAAATAGGAGGGGGATTAGCTCTGTCATTATTCACTTCGCACAGGCATGCGCACAAGGCGGTCGTAAAAGCGCTTCGCGCCGTTCAAAGCCAAGCGAAGAATCTCCTTATCGTATGGACAGATTCCTGGTGCCTACCAATGGCATTGCCCATATTCATTTGTTTCTGAAACATAAGATATATGGCAAACTTAAGGCATGAATCATAAGATCCCCGGCTACGCTTCGGATTGTGCCGCACCCCGTGCGGTCGTCCTGGTAGGATAGCTGTCACCCCAAGCTGCGCATGGGGTTAAGCATGGTTGAGCACTCCCTGCTCTTTGAACACCATCGAAAGATGTCAGGGGAGGTGCAGTTACGGGACTTGTAAAATCCTGGCGCGGAGCGCCAAACCATGCTTAACCCTATACGCTTGCGTATGGGGTTATACTACGCAATCGGTGCACAGCCTGGAAGGCTGAACAAAAAGTGAACTGTATCAGGTGGTCGCGCTTTGTGCCAATGACATATTTTTTCTCTTAGGGTAATACGCTTATAACCCATATGTTATCACTTTTCTGTAAATGCCAAATTTTAAATACTCGAAATGACAAAACTCCGGAATCTGTCTATCCGATGTAAAGATTCTTCGTTCTGAACACGCCATTTCATGTGCTTCCTGTCACCACATCTGCCTGAGAACAATATGGTATTCAA
>JBBSDD010000574.1:0-2204 GCA_038249755.1 Flavobacteriales bacterium
CTCGCCATCCACAGACGGGCAGGCGTCACGCGAGCATGCTTTCCTGTGGCCTCCCGCCGATTCAAAAAAATGAGTTCCAATCCAAAGAATCATATCTCTAAGAAAATCGCCAGACGCGGGTAAAACCGTCACTCGCTCTCCACAATTTCGTTGAATTTCCTTCTCATTGTTCATTTGCGCATTTTATCAGGAAAACAGCCGACCGCCCCATTTCGTGAAGATTTGATCAACGTAGACAGTCTACGGAGAAGTTATTGCAGTATTTCTCATCTATCCCCGTATCTTAAGCATCCAACCTTATACCCATGTCCAAAACAATCATTGTTTCCAACCGTCTGCCTGTCCGCATAGAACGCGAAGACGATCAACTTACCTATCAATCGAGCGAAGGAGGCCTGGCCACTGGCCTCGGCTCCATTTACAAACAGGGAAATAATATCTGGATCGGGTGGCCCGGTGCATCTTTCGACCCAGAAGAGTTGAAAAATGAAGTTACAGAAGGTTTGCGGAAAGAAAGTATGCTGCCGGTCTTCCTCACCGACGAGGATGTTGAAAAATTTTATTTGGGCTTTAGCAATCAAACCCTCTGGCCTGCTTGCCATTATTTCACACATTTCGTGGATTATGAAGAAAAAAATTGGCAATCTTATGTGGATGTCAATCAAAAATTTGCCAATAAAATCCGGGAGCATATTGATCCGGGTGATATTGTTTGGGTGCACGATTACCAATTATTTCTGGTGCCGGGTATGCTTCGCAAGATTATGCCCGATTTGACCATTGGGTTTTTCCTGCATATTCCCTTTCCGTCCTATGAAATTTTTCGAACACTTCCCTGGCGGCGCGAATTGCTAGGGGGTATGCTTGGCGCTGATTATGTCGCTTTTCATACATATGATGATATGCGCCATTTTATGAGTTCTGTGCATCGGTTGGCTGGATTTTCCTACAAAGGGAATCAGGTGCAACTCAATGAAAGAACGGTTGTGGTGGATTCGCTCCCGATGGGTATTGACTATAAGAAATACGCGGAAAATGCCATACATCCGGAAGCAATCGAACGCGCGGAGCGATACCGAAAATCACTTGGAGATCAAAAGCTGATTTTGTCGGTAGACAGGCTCGATTATTCCAAAGGCATACCTAAAAGACTGCGGGCTTTTGATCGATTTCTTGAATTGCATCCCACTTATCGTGAAAAGGTGTCGCTTATGCTCATCGTGGTTCCTTCGCGCGATCAGGTGCCCGATTATCAGCTGCTCAAAGAACAGGTGGATGAGCTTGTCGGCAAAATCAACAGCAAATATGGCCGCATGAGTTGGACCCCCATCCACTATTTCTACCGCAGTTATCCATTCCGGGCTTTGGGCGCTTTTTATCGCATGTGTGATGTTGCGATGGTCACGCCCGTGCGCGATGGAATGAACCTGGTATGCAAAGAATATGTGGCTTCGCGTCACAACCAGGATGGCGTGCTCATCCTGAGTGAAATGGCCGGGGCATCAAAAGAACTTTCAGATGCAATACTGGTGAATCCCAATGACCAGGGTGAGATGGTAGCAGCCATTGTGCGGGCCCTCGAAATGCCTGTGGAGGAGCAGCGCATCCATATGAAGCTCATGCAGGCCACTGTGCAGAAATACGATATTTTTAATTGGGTGAAACTCTTTTTTGACAATCTGGGAAATGCGCGCAATATGCGAAAAGACATGTCGACGCTTTCGCTCGAAGGTACCAAACGGGATAGCATGCTCCGCGCGTATCGCAGTGCCAAACGACGGCTGATTATTCTGGATTACGACGGAACGCTTGTAGGATTTAAGGACGATCCGGAAGCCTGTGCGCCGGACGATGAACTGCGCGAATTGTTAAGCCGTCTGGCAAATACGCCAGAAAACGAACTGGTGGTCATAAGCGGCAGAAAAAAAGAAAGCCTCGGCGCCTGGCTTGATTTTCTGCCAATCACACTTGCGGCAGAACACGGTATTTGGCAACGCCCTGCCGGTGGCGAATGGAAGCAGAATCCACGGGCGGGAAATGCATCATGGAAAAACGAAGCCCGCGATATCATGGAGTTTTATGTGGATCGCACACCGGGTTCTTTTATAGAAGAGAAAACCCATGCTCTGGCATGGCACTATAGAAAGGTGGAAAAGGGGTTGGGCGAGGTGCGTAAAAGCGAACTCACAAGCCACCTGAATCAC
>JBBSDD010000575.1:0-2188 GCA_038249755.1 Flavobacteriales bacterium
AATAGATGGTATGGGTACCATTGATGAAATCAGCGAGAGGCTTTATAGAGCCATAGACAAAAATGGCAAGTAGCAACTTTGTGGATTACGTAAAGGTCATTTGTAAATCTGGTACAGGTGGCCCGGGCTCAAAACATTTGCACCGCGATAACTGGACTGCCAAAGGCGGTCCGGATGGTGGCAATGGCGGACGGGGAGGTCATGTAATCCTCCGCGGAAACAAACAGATGTGGACGCTGCTTCACCTCAAATTTAATCGCCACGTTTTTGCCGGACACGGCGAAGGCGGAGGAAAACAAACCAGTCCGGGCAAGGATGGAGAGGATATTTTCATCCAAGTTCCCCTTGGCACTGTAGCCCGCGATCCGGAAACCCAGGATATGATCACCGAAATTACAGAAGAAGGGCAGGAGTTTATCCTGTTTAAAGGTGGTCGCGGTGGCAAGGGCAATGCACACTTTAAATCACCTACTTTCCAGACACCGCGGTTTGCCCAGCCAGGCGAACCCAGCCACGAAGGTGAGTGCGTTTTGGAACTGAAGGTATTGGCCGATGTCGGCCTGGTCGGCTTTCCAAACGCGGGCAAATCGACCTTGTTATCCGTCGTGTCTGCAGCGAAACCTGAGATTGCCAATTATCCTTTTACAACCCTGGTGCCGAATCTCGGCATCGTAAGCTACCGCGACGATCGCTCGTTCGTCATGGCCGACATACCGGGTATCATCGAAGGTGCCAGCGAAGGCAAAGGGTTGGGATTGCGTTTTTTGAGGCACATCGAACGAAACAGTCTGCTGCTTTTTATGGTGCCTGTGGATAGTGGTGATATCGCCAAAGAATATGAAATTCTGCTCGGTGAATTGCGCGCATTCAATCCGGAGTTGCTTGACAAGCAACGGCTTTTGGCTCTGACCAAAAGCGACCTGATCGATGAAGAATTGAAAGCAGAAATGATTCCCACCATACCCAATGTGCCCTATGTGTTTATTTCTTCGGTGGCTCAACAGGGAATCACAGAGCTCAAGGATTTGATCTGGAGACATTTGAATATCGAATGATCGACCGGTTAAAGGAAATAGACCGGGATCTTTTTCTCTGGCTCAATGGCCTTCACCATCCCTGGCTCGATCAGGTCATGTACTATATGAGTTCAGAATTTGTCTGGATTCCCGTGTATATTCTCATGCTTTGGCTTATTGCCAAAACGTACAACAAAGCCGTCATGTTTTGGGCGTTACTTGGTATTGCATTGGTGGTAACGATCGGTGACCGCATTTCCGTGGAGGTTTTTAAAAATGTTTTTCAGCGATACCGGCCATCCAGAAATCTGGAAATCGGGCCGCTCGTGCATATCGTAAATGATTACCGCGGAGGTCTTTATGGGTTCGTTTCGTCACACGCCACCAATTTTTTTGGCATCGCTACTTTTGTGTTTTTGCTTTTGAAAAAGGCTTTTCCAAAGGGGGCTTATCTCGTTTTACTCTGGGCTGCCCTCATCGCGTATACCCGGATTTATCTGGGCGTACATTATCCTGCTGACATATTCGTCGGTGGATTGCTCGGCGCCGGCATCGGCGGCGGGGTATTTCTCCTGTTCAAAAGATATATCCTCCCAAAATCATGAAGATTATCCTCGCCATATTTGTAGGGGGTGGTTTGGGTTCAGTTGCACGGTACCTTACCGGAAAATGGATGGTGTATGTTTTTACTTCATCATTTCCGCTGGGTACGCTGGTTGCCAACCTCCTGAGCTGTTTTCTTCTGGGTATTTTTGTTTGGCTTATGCAAAAAGGCTTTATTCAGGGGCTTTGGATTCCTTTACTAACCATAGGCTTTTGTGGCGGTTACAGCACTTTTTCCACTTTCAGCCTCGAGACTTTGCTCCTGATGACAGAAGGCAAATGGAACTGGGCAATTCTTAACATTGGCGTAAGCCTGGCTGGCTGCATCTTTGTTTTATTTGCACTTTTTAAGTTTCTGAAATGAAAATTTATAAGCTCTTTATTGCTTTTTTATTTCCTGCTTTTGTGAATGCGCAGGTAAGTGCCGACAAGCCCAAACTCATCGTAGGTATCATGGTCGATCAAATGCGAAATGACTATTTGTTTCGTTTTGAAGATGGCTACGGAGAAGGAGGTTTCAAGCGATTGATGAAGGATGGATACTATTGCGCCAACCACCATTTTTCCTA
>JBBSDD010000576.1:0-2187 GCA_038249755.1 Flavobacteriales bacterium
GAGCCTCGAACTCAATGCCTTCCTTCTAAGTTTGAAAAACTTTGTTCTTGAAAGTCTCATTCAGGATGTAAACATATTCCGACCGGGTAGCTACAGCAACAGGTTTCGAACGCAAATCACAAATTCCAAAAAATTAAATCAATCGGAGATTTTAATTTCAAGAGGTATTTTCGATCAGGCAGAAAAACTGCTTGAAGACGCAATAAGCCGAAGTCTCAAGTATGAGCTATTCTCCCAAACACAGGAAGCATATCGTCAGCTTCAATTCTTGTATACCATCAACCCCAGCGCGCGGAAATTCACCCGGCTCAGCGAACAAATTATTGAGGTCAAACAATTTCGTGATGCTTTTGAAGATACACACGAATTGTATTTGCGCGGTCAGCTCAACGAATTGCAGCATCCCCACACGATTCCAAAAGAGGAGCTTACCAAAACCCTGAATGAATTGTCCGGAATTTTACAAAAGTGCAAAGTTCAATATACGCGATATATTCACGGCATATTGACCATTCGGCTGCTCATGCTAACCGATGAATTCCTCAAAGCCAGAAAAGCCGTCGAGGACTTATTGGAGGTGTTGAAAAATGAGCCCGCCATTCAATCCGAAAAACGAGAAACCCAATTGCTTTTTGATCTGGGTATGATCCTGATGCAATTGCGCAAGCCAGACGAAGCTCGGGTGGCATTCACCTCCGCCCAATCGCTGCTGAAGAAGAACAGCCATGAGCGTTTTATGGTCATGAAGTACCTAACGATGATTGATTTTTATCAAAACAACATGGAATCCCTGGCTGTGCGTCTTCCACGGATCTTGAAATCCAATTTTATTCTCGGATTGTCTTATGCCGAAGTGCAGTTTGATTATTTTCTAGCCATGTACATGTTTCAAACAGGCGATTATCTGGGTGCCGTCGCCTTGATGAGAAGCCATGTTGAACAAGGACAAGGGTTGCAAGTCGACATGCGGATTGGACAAAATTTGCTGCTTTTCATGGCAGCAGTGGAAATTCGCTTCAGCGAACCCGAAGTGGCTGAAGAGGCCTTAAAGCTTGCCATGGAAAATCTAAATGAACTCTACGTGAATATGGAAGCCAGAAAACGCGACAGACTTATTATCCGTCTGGTTCGGCGGATTGTAGGTAGTGTTTATGAATTCGAACGAACATATAATCTGGTAAAAGACAGATTCCAAAGATTGAATCTTACCGATCCTGATTTTCGCTGGGAGCCTTTTACCTACGAGATAATCCCTTTTGATCAGTGGTTCAACTGGAAACTTTCTGGAAGAAAATCAACAGTGAAAATTCCTCCTGCGCTAAAACCGGCACAATGAATTTGAGCGATTGAATGCGGTTTTAACTATTTCACAACTGCATCATCAAGCACGTAAATCAACTCATCCACATCCGAATCATTCAGTTTCAAATCGCCAACAAGAGTGAGCCGTTCGTCGGTTTTAAAAGTTCGTGAATCTGACCGGAAGTATACCGCCATGACAGATTCGGGCCCCGCGTTTCCGCAAAAGAAACAGGCGCTGAATGGATAAGCGCTCAATACATACTCGTTCAGAGCCACATCAATGGGGATGATGTATCCGGTAATCGCGATTTTAGCGCCATCGTGCTTCCGTTGCTTTTCCCCGAAAAGGGGATAATAAATATAAACATCCTCGGCTTCCATGTAGATATCCTTAAAAGTGACATCCATCAAATCTGTCCAACTCACTTCAGTTTGAGCCAATACGGGAAGAGACATCGTAGCGAGGCAGAAAATCAAAAAACTATTGCGCATAGGTAGAGAGAACTTTAGAAACATCCATTCGAATGGTTTTCAGGGCTGGAATAATTGCTGCAAAAATACACAGGATTATGGTAATCGCCGCCAGAATCCATTCACCAGACGAAAGTCGCCAAACATCAATAGCTATACCAAATTGCTGATCGGCGTAAGAATTGAGCACAGCCAGCCCAACGTGTGACACCACCAACCCAAGAAAAGTACCCGCAATACCCAGCAGCAGAGCCTCCCCCATCACCATCATAAAAACCTGACTGCGCGATGCACCCAACGACCTGATAATGGCCATTTCGTATGCGCGCTCTTTCAACGAATTGAGCATCGATACAAAAACGCTGATGCCACCCAGCAACATAATGGCGATGGCCAAAACCCGCAATGCGGCAA
>JBBSDD010000577.1:0-2178 GCA_038249755.1 Flavobacteriales bacterium
GCCAGAGACACCCCGGGATTTATTGTGAACCGCGTCGCACGACCATTTTACGGTGAAGCGCTGCGCATCCTCGAAGAGGGTATCGCCGATGTGGCCACCATCGACTGGGCGGTGAAAACAATTGGTAAATTCAGAATGGGACCTTTTGAACTGATGGATTACATCGGCAATGACATCAACTACGCCGTAACCGAGTCGGTTTTTAAAGAATTTTTTTACGATCCCCGCTACCGGCCATCGTTTACTCAAAAGCGCATGGTGGAAGCCGGATGGCTCGGGAAGAAAAGCGGCAAGGGGTATTATGATTACCACGCCGATGCCAAAAAACCACAGCCCAAAACGGATGAAGCCCTGGGTAAATACATCGTAAGCCGCATGCTGGTGATGCTCATAAATGAAGCCGTGGAAGCGCTTTACCTCAACATTTCCAGCAGGGATGGTATAGAACTGGCGATGACACGTGGCGTGAATTATCCGAAAGGATTGCTTCACTGGGCGGATGAAATAGGTGTCCAGAAAGTGCTCTCGGAACTTCAGTCTCTTCAAAATGAATATGGTGAAGACCGCTACAGACCCAGCGTACTCCTGAAGAAAATGGCGAGAGAAAACCGAAAGTTTTTCCCCGACAAAGTGCTCGAAAATTAATGGATTCGACATCGCCACCAGATTCTCAGCAGATTGTTGACCGGATGATGAAAACGGATGCTTTCAGCAAATGGCTTGGCATCACAGTGGAGGAAGTTCGTCCGGGGTATGCCCGCCTCAGCATGAAAGTGACTTCGGAAATGCGCAATGGATTTGGAATTGCCCACGGAGGAATTTGCTACAGCCTTGCCGACAGTGCTTTGGCTTTTGCAGCAAATGGGCATGGACATATAGCCCTTTCCACCCATACCAGCATCGTCCATTTGACGAAAGTGGAACTGAACGATACGCTGACTGCGGAAACAGTAGAAATGAGCCGGGATATAAAAAATGCCCGATACAACGTGACAATTTTAAATCAAAATGGCAAACTTGCAGCTTCTTTCGAAGGCACTGTACACATCACTTCAAAAATCTGGAAATTATGACAAATCAAGCATATATCCTCAGCGGAATCCGCACCCCGGTTGGCAATTTTGGCGGAAGCCTGGCCCCGGTAAGAACAGACGATCTCGCCGCGCACAGCATACGTGCACTGATGGCGCGAAATCCCGAAATTGATCCCTCACGAATAGACGATGTGATTCTCGGCTGTGCCAATCAAGCCGGGGAAGACAACCGCAACGTGGCCCGGATGGCCAGTCTGCTCGCAGGTTTGCCGCCCAGTGTATCTGGCGAAACCGTAAACCGGCTTTGTGCTTCCGGTATGTCGGCTGGCATACATGCCATGCGCGCCATTCGCTCAGGCGAAGGCGACCTGTTCATCGCCGGTGGTGTGGAAAATATGACCCGTGGTCCATGGGTGATTTCCAAAGCCTCCTCCCCTTTTGGCCGCGACAGTGAAATGCACGATACGAGCTTTGGCTGGCGATTCATCAATCCAAAACTGGAAGCCATTTACGGCGTGGATGGCATGGGTCAAACAGCTGAAAACTTGGTAGATATGCATCACATTTCCCGTGAAGATCAGGATGCATTTGCCTATCATTCTCACAGAAAAGCCACACAGGCCCTTCAATCCGGTCGGCTTGCCAAAGAAATAACGCCTGTGCCGATACCGCAGCGCAAAGGCGATCCCCACATGTTTGTCGAAGACGAATTCGTCAAACCTGATACCTCCAGGGAAATATTGGCGAGGCTCCGGCCTGCTTTCCGCAAAGATGGCTCCGTGACCGCAGGCAATTCGTCCGGACTGAATGATGGTTCGGCTGCCATGCTCATCGCCTCCGATAGCGCCTTGAAAATACACAATGTGAACCCCCTGGCCCGCATCGTAAGCAGCGCCGTGGTGGGGGTTGAGCCGCGCATCATGGGCATAGGCCCGGTGGGAGCAACTCAAAAGGCCCTTGAGCGCGCCGGACTCAGGTTGAATCAAATGGATATCATAGAACTCAATGAAGCTTTCGCAGCCCAAAGCCTGGCTGTAATCCGCACACTCGGACTGGCAGATGATGATGAGCGCATCAATCCCAACGGCGGGGCCATCGCACTCGGTCATCCGCTGGGCATGTCGGGTACACGCCTGCTTTATAC
>JBBSDD010000578.1:0-2176 GCA_038249755.1 Flavobacteriales bacterium
GGTGTATGGAAAGCGCGCCGACGCAATCTCCACCAAAATGTTCTAAGAATGCAAAAGTGTCTTTCTTATCAAATCGGTGATTGAAAGCCAGGATGGCTCTTGTTTCATTTTCCGACATCCCCATCAGTCAAATAAACCCTGAGTCCCACGGCTCTTATCAAATCAAGAACCTTATCGAGGCGGGCAGTAGATTTACCTCGTTCGACATTGCTGATAAATTTCACGCTCGTCCCCGTAAAATAAGCGAGGTCTTTTTGAGTCATTTTTTTCTTTTTCCGTTTATCCTCGATAGCGGAGCCTAGGTATTTCGGTAATTGAACAAGATATGGATATTCTATATTTGACATAGCAAAACAACCTCCAGATTTGACCGTACAGTTAAATTCCAAGAGAATCAACAGATATTAACCGATCAGTTAATATTTCGAAAAACAGGGGCTTTTTAACCAATCGGTTCATTTTCGATCAAATCGGACATTCAGGATAATATCACCCGCCATGATAAGAAGGTGTCAGCCCATCCAGTTTTTTTTTGGAATGGATCAACAGCTCAGTATTTTTTGGCTGGAGCGAGAATAGACAAAATTTGAGAATCAGGAAGTATTACCAATCAGGAAGAAATAGACTTTCATGAGATTCACAATACCAATATCTACCCTTCATACGAAAGCAGTATCAGTCATCCGATGCTGGAATAATAGAGCCTTTGCCTCGATTGATAATCTGGAAACATCAATAATTCATGGTGCTCCATTCAAAGCTGGTTTTCTTGGAAAAAGTTTGAAATATTAAACGTGGCAGAATGCTCCTTTTGGGGCATGTTTTTTTGGCATGATCACGTACAAACTGATTCAGGAATAGTCTTTAACTTGGTGACTAGGTTTGACCCTTTAACATTGGCAATATGAACCTTTAATTAAAAAGCAAAGTACTACTTTGTGCTATTGATCTTCATCTTCTTTCGATATAAATTTTTCTTTATGTAAAAACCAGAATTATTGATACAAGTGAAAACCAAACCTGTTGAAAGATAGGTAACTGCCATGCCTGGAAAACCAACATACGAAGAACTTGAGTCGCGCATTAGTGAGTTAGAAAAATCCGATTTGAAAGGTAAACAGGCTGAAGCTGCGCTGAGAGAGAGTGAAGAAAAGTTCAATCGTTTTTTAAGGAATGCGCCCCGACCATATCAATCACTTGATGAAAATGGAAATTTTCTTGAGGTAAATCAATTTCTACAAAATGCGTTGGGATATACCCGAGAGGAATTAATTGGTCGAAATTTTGGAGACTTTCTGCATCCCGACTGGTTTGATCATTTCAAAGTGAACTTTCCTCGATTCAAGGCGGTGGGTGAAGTTTTAGGGGTCGAGTTCAAGATGGCTAAAAAGGACGGAACTACTATTCTTGTGTCCTTGAACGGTAAAATTCAGCGAGATGATCAGAACCATTTTCAGCGCACACATTGCATCTTTCAGGATATTACCGATCGCAAGCAGGCAGAAAAAGCCTTGCAGGAAAGCGAGGAAAAATTTCGTACGGTTGCGGATTTTCCCTACAGTATGGAGACATGGGTAATGCCAGATGGCATGTATCGATATGTCTCTCCTTCCTGTGAACGTATTACGGGGCACACGGTAGCAGAGTTCCTGGCTGATCCGAACCTTTTTATAAAAATCACACATCCGGACGATAAGTCAAAGATCGTTGAGCATTTCCATCTAACGATCAATCACGAGCCCATAGTCCAAAATATGGGAATTGATTTTCGTATCCTCACTCCAGAAGGTGATGTTCGTTGGATTGGCCACTCTTGTACTGCTGTGCAGGGTAGAGACGGACAGAATCTGGGCCGCCGGGCAAGCTTTCGGGAATTAACGAAGCTCAAACGGGCAGAGGAGGAGAAAGAAAAACTGGAGGAGAAGAACCGGCGACTCCAGAAGGAAGAAAGCCTGGGTCGCATGGCTGGTGCCATCGCCCACCACTTTAACAACAAACTCCAGGTGGTGATGGGGTACCTGGAAATTATCCTGAGCAGTCTACCCCAAGACGATAAATACATGAATGACCTGACCTCCGTCATGCAGGCCGCCGATGAAGCAGCGGAGGTAAGCAGATTGATGCTCACCTATCTTGGGCAGGTAACCGGTACCCGTGAGCCAGCCGATCTTGCCGA
>JBBSDD010000579.1:0-2167 GCA_038249755.1 Flavobacteriales bacterium
ACAAGACGGCATTTTTTTGGTCGGGGTGACAGGACTTGAACCTGCGACCTCACGCCCCCCAGACGTGCACTCTACCACCTGAGCTACACCCCGAAATTCAAGACCCGTGGGGAAACGGGCTGCAAAAATAATCTTTCCGTTGAATAATCCGAATTTATACTTGACCACAGGTCGCAAGGGATGGAAATGAGCCGTAGCGCCTTAAATCAGACCGGAATGGACTTTCCTATGAGATGTTCTTTCAACCGGCTTACAGTATAATCGACCTCTTGGGTGGTGGTGTACCGACTGAATGAAAAGCGGATGCTCGGCACGGTATTGTCCACTTTCAAAGCCCTGAGCACATGACTTCCCTGATTGCTGCCGGATGAACAAGCGCTACCACCCGAACAGGCAATGCCATCGATATCGAGCAGAAAAAGCAACATGGACGAATTGTCGGATTCCGGAAGCCGCACATTCAAAACTGTATAAAGACTTCGGTCTTCACATCCGTTCACTGCCACACCGGGAATTTTCAACTGAAGGCGGGATTTCATGTAAGCCTTGATGTTTTCGATGTGCGCCCGGTGCGTGTCGATGTGGTCAAAAGATAATTCCAAAGCCTTCGCCATGCCGACTATTCCATAGATATTTTCGGTTCCAGCCCGCATATTGCGCTCCTGTGAGCCTCCGAGTATGAGCGGACGCACGTGAACGGTACGGTTGATATAGAGAAATCCAACACCTTTGGGTCCGTGAAATTTATGTGCCGAGCCAACCACAAAATGAATTTTGGTTTTGGCCAGATCGAGCGGGTAATGGCCCATGGTCTGCACGGTATCCGAATGAAACAAGGCGCCGAACTCTTCGCACAAGGCTGATACGTGCTCCAAATCCAGCAAAGTGCCCACCTCATTGTTGGCTTGCATGAGCGACACAAGTGTTTTTTCTTTGGCGGAAGCCAGCAAGCTGCGCAGGTGATCGATATCTACATGTCCCTTTTCATCCAGATTCACCATACTGATACGCACTTTTGCGGAAGCGCAATGCGACACGGTGTGCAAAACGGCGTGGTGCTCGATGGGCGATGAGATGATATGGGTCACCCCCAGTTCATTTACCGCCCCATGGATGGCCATATTGTCGGCTTCCGTGCCTCCGGATGTAAAACAAATTTCCATCGGTGAGCAATTGAGCAGGCGCGCGATGGTTTTTCGGGAAGTTTCAATAGCCGATTTGGCCGAGCGACCGAATTGATGCGTACTCGACGGATTGCCAAAATGATTTTGCAGATAAGGCATCATGGCATCCAACACTTCAGGGGCCAGCGGAGTTGTTGCCGCATTGTCAAGGTAAACCTTCATTTTTGAGATTTGATCAAACAAATTTACGAAATCAACGCTTGAATCTCCGAAATGATTCCTTCAGCCAATTGGATTGCTTTCGCTTCGGTGGCGCTTTCCGCATAAATACGGATGATGGGTTCGGTATTCGACTTTCGCAAATGCACCCATTCCCGCGCAAAATCGATCTTCACACCGTCGATGAGATTCACAGTGTCGTTGGCGTGGTTGTCAGCCACTTTTTTCAAAACGGCATCCACATCCATACCAGGTGTGAGTTCAATTTTGTTTTTCGACATGTAGTAAGACGGGTACGATGCCCGGAGTTGAGACATTGATTTGCCGCTGGTAGCCAGATGCGAAAGAAACAAGGCAATGCCGATCAGGGCATCGCGGCCGTAGTGCAAATCCGGAACGATGATTCCGCCATTGCCTTCACCGCCAATCACGGCACGGGTGGCTTTCATCAATTCCACCACATTGACTTCACCCACCGCCGAAGCGGCATAAAATCCTCCGCGTTTTTCCGTGACATCGCGCAAAGCCCTGGTTGAGCTCAGATTTGAAACGCTGTTGCCTGGCGTTTTGGAAAGCACGTAATCGGCGACGGCAACCAGGGTATATTCCTCGCCAAACATTTCGCCATTTTCATTGACGAAGGCCAGCCGGTCTACATCGGGATCTACAGCGATGCCGAGGTGACAGTGGTTGATGATTACTTTTTTCGAAAGTTCCACAAGATTCTCAGGGAGGGGCTCCGGATTGTGCGGAAATACACCCGAAGGTTCGCAGTAGAGTTTTTCGATTTTGTGCACGCCGAGGGCTTCGAGCAATGGTGGGAT
>JBBSDD010000580.1:0-2166 GCA_038249755.1 Flavobacteriales bacterium
AAACAACACCTTGGATGAGAGTTGCAAAAGCAATTCTGGAAGGATGTGGCCAAGTACCGCAATCCCCCATTTTCAAACGATTTGTCGCAGGAAGACATCGGTAAAATAAAAACATCAGCCATGCGACGCACTCCCAGGTATCGCGTGATGACCGGAAAGGAATGTCCGCATTGCAAGAGGCGCGCGAACATTGATGAAATTGAAGAAGTTGGAACGCACTATCACCAATGCAACGCGGAAGATTGCGGAGAAAAATGGCGCGTAATCCCTGCCGACAGTGTGGAGTATATTTTTGCAAATGAAAAAGTTCCGATGAAAATTTTCACCTGGCAAGGTGAGCGGGATACTTTGATGAGCCCAATGGACAGCATTGTTTATTACAAAAGCTTTCTTCAGGCCGGTTTGGTAAGCATTGATCCAAAAACAGGTTTTGTCAAAGCATGGGTAGGTGGAAACAGTTATAAATATTTCCAATACGACCACGTAAAGCAGGGCAAAAGACAGGTGGGATCTACCTTCAAGCCTTTTGTATATGCCACGGCGATCAGAGAGGGCTATTCACCTTGTTATGAAGTACCTAAGATTCCGACTACCTTCCATGCCGGGAGCTTTAATCTGCAACAGGATTACACACCCCATGATCCCGACCATGATTACGGCTATATGGTTTCTCTGAAATGGGGCCTCGCCAATTCGGTCAATACGGTCACGGCTTGGGTGATGAAACAATTTGGACCCCAGGCCATCATTCAACTCGCCAGAGACCTTGGCATCGAGAGCAAAATGGAGCCAGTGGTATCCCAGTGTTTCGGTGTGGCCGACCTTTCCCTCATGGAAATCACTTCAGCCAACGCCACGTTCGCCAATATGGGTGTACATGTAAAACCGATCTACATTTTGCGCATCGAAGACAAAAATGGAAATGCCATCTACCAGATGCAGCCGAAGACAAAGGAGGCCATGGACGCCAAAACGGCCTACACCATGCTCAGCCTCATGGAGGGAACCATCGACGGGGTGTACAACAAACACCAGGGTAAAACGACAGGTACGGCCATGCGCCTTCGGATGGATTTACCAAACAGGAATTATGACGGATTTGAACGATCCATCAAAATTGCAGGCAAAACAGGTACCACGCAGAATCAATCAGATGGTTGGTTTATGGGCCTCACTCCCGATCTCGTTACTGGAGTTTGGGTTGGGGCAGAAGACCGCGCCGTGCATTTTCGTACTTTGCAACTCGGTATGGGTACCAATATGGCCTTGCCCATCTGGGGTTTCTTTATGAAGGCGGCTTATGCCGACGACCGCCTGAGCATCTCTCAGGGCGCATTTGAAAAACCGGAAGGCATTTCAGTGGCACTCGACTGCGGAGCTTACTCCCGTTCACAAAATGTATTTGATACCCAGGATGTATTGAATTGGTAAAATAAGTTGCTTATGAATAAAGTAGTAAGAAATGTAGATGAAGCCATCCGCGGGATGGCGTCGGGAATGACGGTCATGTTTGGTGGATTTGGTCTTTGTGGAATTCCGGAAAACTGTATTGCTGCACTTTCCAAAACGGAAATCAATGATCTCATATGTATTTCCAACAATGCTGGTGTAGACGATTTTGGTCTCGGTTTGCTTTTGAAAAAGAAACAAATCCGGAAAATGATTTCGTCCTATGTGGGTGAAAACAAAGAGTTTGAACGGCAGATGCTGAGTGGAGAGCTGGAAGTGGAGCTCATACCCCAAGGTACGCTGGCTGAACGATGCAGGGCCACAGGGGCGGGTATTCCCGCGTTTTATACTCCTGCCGGATTTGGGACTGAAGTCGCTGAAGGAAAAGAAACCAGAGAATTTAACGGCAAAATGTACGTGATGGAGCAGCGTTTTGACGTAGATTTCGCTGTGGTAAAAGCCTGGAAAGGCGATACTGCGGGAAATTTGATATACAAAGCCACTGCCCGAAACTTCAATCCGCTGATGGCCATGGCTGGCAAAATCACCATCGCTGAAGTGGAAGAACTTGTACCCGCCGGTGAGTTGGATCCCAATGAAATTCACACGCCGGGAATATTTGTACAACGGATATTTCAGGGCGAAAAATTTGAAAAACGCATTGAACAACGCACCGTAAGCAAGCAAAAATAAAACCGGTGTGAAGAATTATCTCTT
>JBBSDD010000581.1:0-2165 GCA_038249755.1 Flavobacteriales bacterium
ACGCTTACGCCAAAATTTGACGAGCAAAGGCCAGATAGATATGCGATGCCACCAAAGCTTGCGTTGGTGAGCAGGGTAGTAAGATCAGCGCCGGGAGTATTGTTCGACAGCTGATTCAAACGGTTGCCCAATGATCCGGTATATGGGCTGGTAACCACCCATGCAAATACGTCAGACAGGACAACATCAATGTCGTCATTTGCATACAGCGTCGTCACTTCATTCCAAAGAGCCAACGTGTAATTGACAGCATTGATGCTTCCTCCGAGGGAACTTACAAGTCCGTTGTCCAGTTCGGCTCGAATTCGAACACATTTTATGGTTTTGGCGGCAGCCTGAATATCTGATTCGGGGATGACATAATCATCTGATTCGATGGCCGAGCATTCAAAACCACCTTCGATGCCCAGCATGTTGTCGACATACAATACATGCGCGTTGTTTTTCGCCTCTTTGAGTTTCCCCAATACGAGGGTTACCTCACCATAAGAGATAATGGCTCTGATTTCATTTCCTATGACGCTTAGAGCGACCAGGGACTTTTCTTTTCCCGCTACGACTCCACGGTAAAATGCATGTGATTCCACCAGCCCTGAAAAATCTGAGCCTTCACTGTCATTGATCACGTAATCTTCACTTAAGAATGCACTTTTGTACAGGTGAAGCGTCAAGTTTTCGTTGTCGAATCCCGGAATGTCCAGGGAAATAAATTCGGGTTGATTTGCTTTGAGTAAGTCAGATTCTGCGACAGCGGGCAAAAGCACAATGGCTTCGGCAAGTGTGCCGGGCGCTACATCATAGGCAGAAAGCGCCGTGGCCGATTTATCGACATCATTCAGAAAGGGTGTAAAGGAAGAAAAATGCACACCGGAATTTCGGAGCGTCTCTATATTTTTCCGCACCGCATCCTGGGCTTTTAAACCAAAAGGGAGGGTGAAAACAAAAAGTACAAATAGGAAAAAACGGTGATGTTGAGAACATCGAATTCTTGTAAAGCACTTCATTTGATTTGAATTGGTTAAATGGTTGATATGAATCTAGTTTTGATCAACGGCACAATTTCATTTCCGAGCGACCATCTTGTTTTAAAAACGCAGTAAGGTAAGACTTTCTTTCAAAACTCTCCCATAGATTGTTAATATTAACAACATAAGAAAAGCCTTGCCTCAATCGATGCAAGGCTTTTCCTTCGTCTGAAGACTTCTCCAAAGTTGATTGAAGTTAGTTCACTTTAACAAGTTTTTCTCTTATTCTGTTTCCTTCGCTATCTGCGATTTCAAGAATGTAAACACCAGCCGGTTTGTCAGCCATATTCAAAATATGAGATTGGGCATTCACCGGATGAGATTCCAGAAGTTTTCCTGTAGAAGAATAAAGATGAATGATTTCGATTTGAGATTCTACTGTAGACATGATGGTCACATCATGTTGCGCAGGGTTGGGGTAAATTCTGAATTGATCGGGATTCACCGAAACTTCTTCAATCCCCATTGCCTGATTGGCCGGCGTGCAATCTCCATTTTCATACACCCGCACATCCTTATAAAAACTTGTTCCTCCGGATGCGCCGTTGACGTTGCCCGTAGCAAAAAACAATTTATTCAGGTTGGCACCAGTATAATATTGTCCAACCGGAATAACATATGATTTATAGCTGCTTCCGGTATAGTTGTCAAAGGCGTTGATGACCTGACCCGTATTTAAGGTGCCGTGAAGTTTGAAAATGCGGTTGAATGAAAGAATTGCGTCGTTGTCAAAACCGATGCCGTGCATTTGGGCTTCGCTTGTGCTGAGAAATTTAAACTCTAGTATCGTATTTGCAGTCACAACGTAGTTCAGTTCGATGCATTTCGCGGCATTGTTTTGCAGTCGGAGGATGTCTCCATTTAATTGTACATCAGCTGAGCCGACATCGCGGTTTCCAGCATAAGTGAACAATTCATAATCAGAAAAATTAATAGTCTCACAGCTCGATGGCTCCGCAGGACCGCCAGTGGCACAACCTGTTCCAAGGCAAGTACGTGAATTGATATAATTGGTCATGCGTTCCGTGGGTTGCGCGCCGAAACCATTGTTGAAGTTTACACCAGTGCCTCCGAGGAGGTGACAGTAACTCATGATGGTTCCACCACCACTTGATGGAATTGGAGCTGTACATCCTTCCG
>JBBSDD010000582.1:0-2134 GCA_038249755.1 Flavobacteriales bacterium
AATACCACAACCATTTCGGAAATAATGAGCAGGAGCTGCATGATGAGAAAACGCGAAAATTGCTGTGGATTGGTGTTCAATTCCCGAATCATCTTATTTGAATCGCGCTTGGAAAAAGCCCCGTACGGAAGATCGAGCAAGTACGTGAGGGTTTTCCGGGCCATATTTTCCGAAAGGTCGAAACTAAAAGATGCCTGCCGGTGCTGACTCCAGACGATAAATAAACTCCGGATCAAAAAGAAAAACAGGGCGGATAAAAACAGGGCGAGGGTAAACGTGCCGGGGTCTTCGATTCCAGAAAAGGTTTGGATGGTGGAAACAATATTGTCATTCTCCAGAATGCCCGGATCGACCACCACGGCGATCACCGGAATGAAAACGGCCAACCCGAAAATGTCCACCACGCTGGTGGTTATGATCACGGCAAATAACGAAACGAGTTGACGCTTGTTTTCTCCGGGAAGCAGCGCCCTCAGTCGCCGGAGAGTCCATAGAAAAGTTGATATCAAAGCAAAGCAAATTTCACAGTGCGACAAAAGTACAGTAAAATCGCCTCAGACGCAGATTCCGAATCGGTCAAGCAGGGCTAGAAGGGATATCCTGAGAACCCGTTGCGGATTGCTTTTCTGAAAACAAGGGATGATCCATTAAAATCTGCACCGCTGAATCAGGTCCATACTCCCGCACGATCTGATCTTTAATGGCATTTTGATCAAACTGGCGGTATTGATCAACCATTGTTTTCATGGCTTCCGCCAATTCATCCACATTACCTGGTTCGAAAAACAGACCATTTTTATCATTCACCAATTCCATCGGTCCGGGAATGCGCGAAGAAATCACGGGCAGCCCAAATCCCATGGCTTCAATGAGAACCACGCCAAAAGTTTCCAGATCAGAAGCGAGTACAAAGGCGTGGCTCTTTGAAAGCAGGGTTTTGATCTCCGACCGGTTTTGAAATTTTAAAATCTGTACTTTTTCGTTGATGCCGAGTTCCTGACAGAGCGTCTCCAACGTCGAATGCAAGTTGCCATCACCGGCTATCACCAGTTTGCACTGCGGAAAATCTGCAACAAACGCTTTCGCGAAAGCGCGCACGATGAGCTGCTGATTCTTTGCCGGAAGCATGATGGCCACATTCAGAAAAACAAAGGAATGCGTACCTCGGATTTCAAGTTCGTGGCTGAAATGCTGATCGGTCAAAACATTGTGCAAGACCTCAAAAGGTACCGAAAAAACAGCACCCATCTTTTCAGCATAAAAAGCAGAGGCAGCAAACCGGCGACCTGCATGCCGAACAAATTCTTTTAGCTTTTCCGCGGTTTCAAAATCATTGGAACAGGGAAAATGCTCCGCATTGATGTATGAGGAATGTTCCTTGTACCAATAAGGGATGTCAAACTTCGCAGCCAAATGCCGCGTGATGTAGGTGTAATCAAAAATCCCGTGGTGGAAAATCAAATCTGGCTTTCCGTATTTTTCAATGTAATCTTTGAATTTTCGCTCCGTAACCCGCAGAATGTTTTGCAATCGTTTGGCAACGGGATTTTTTTGCCAGCGCAATGGTAAAAAATGGATCGTGAGATTTTCAACGAATCGGATATCCGGATGTCGACGGTAATTCAGGGCATCAGGCCCGCGAAATACCGTTTTTAAGTAATTTCCTGCGGTAATTTCCTGAGAAATCAGATTGCCCACTTCGATATTTCTGGAACCAAGCGAGAGGATCAATTCTTCCATGAAAGTGCCCGACGAACTGCTTTCAGTGGGGTACCACGACGATACAATAAAGATATGTGGCTTGCGTGTAACGATTGGTAGATGTGTCAAACAATTGCCTGGAAAACACCGCACCAAATGTAAATGAATCACGCAGCCCACGCAACCCGATAAGATGGGTGAGAATTACAACAGAATTTCCGCTCAAAATGATACTTTCGAACACCGGGAATGTCGTCCACTACGCGGCGATTTCTCAGGCTTATACATTGAAGATAAACCCCGAAAATTTCATTCAAAAAACCCATCACGGCGGATCCCGAAAGGGTGTGCCGATCAATCAAAAACCGCTTGTATCGGTGATCACTGTGTGTTTCAATGCCGCCAAAACCTTGGAAAAAACCATCCTTTCGGT
>JBBSDD010000583.1:0-2131 GCA_038249755.1 Flavobacteriales bacterium
GAAAAGCTGACCTCGCTGACCAATTTAGACCTCAGCTTCAATCAAATCACCGACATTCGCTTTTTGGAAAAGCTGACCTCGCTGACCAATTTAGACCTCAGCTCCAATAAAATTAAAGAGGTTCAACCTTTAATTAAATTAGGTAATCTTAGAAAAATCGTTTTGAATAACAATCAGATTACCGATTTATCCGGGATTTGGGAGTTTTTGATTAAAAAAAATTTAAAGGTAGTCTGGAAAGAATGGTATGATATCGAAGACGGCGAAAACAATCTTAAAGATAATCCCTTCACTACGCCGCCATTGGAAGTGGTGAAGGAGGGGCATGAGGCGATCCTTAATTATTTCCGGCAACTTGAAAGAGAGGGCGGCAGGAAAGACTACTTGTACGAAGCGAAACTGCTCATCATCGGAGAAGCTGGCGCTGGCAAAACAACCTTCGCCCGACGCCTCCGAGAGAAGGACGCCACTATGCCGGGAATAGGAGATTCTACACATGGCATCAATATTGACAAATGGAAATTCACTTTAGCGACCGGTGATTTGGGTGAAAATATGCCCCTCCGCGATACTACTTTTTATGTAAATCTCTGGGATTTTGGCGGACAAGATGTTTACCACGGAACGCACCAATTCTTTTTCAGCGATAAATCACTATATGTGCTGCTGGCAGATACACGGGAGCAAAAAACGGATTTTAGCTATTGGCTCAACACCGTAGAACAGCTTTCCGGGGAGGACAGCAGCCTTTTCATTTTGCTCAACAAGCGGGAAGATCATAATTGGAAAATAGACAAAAACGGCTTAGAAAGCCGCTTCGGCAAGATGCTGAAAGAGGCCACCACTGTGGATTTGTCCATTTGCGAAGACCTGCCTGCTTTACAGGAACGCATCCGGCACTGGATGAAACAACTCCCCGAAGTCGGGCAGGAACTGATCGAGTCCTGGGTGCGCATTCGGGAAGATTTGGCCAAAGAAACCGGTAACTTCATCACTTTCGGGCGTTTCCGGGAAATTTGCGAGACGCACGGGCAAACCGAAAAACAGGATGTCCTGTTCATCAGTTCCTATTTCACTCGCATCGGCGTTTTTACGCACTACATAAACAATTCGACGCTTCAGGATCGCATTTATCTCAATTCCAACTGGTTAGTAAAAACGGTTTATCGCTTGCTGGAAGATGAAACCATTGAACAATTGAATGGCCGATTGACCAAAAAACAAGTGGAAGAAGTTTGGTCGGACAACAATGAACTGGATTATGAAGTGGACAAACTGACCGCTCTTTTGGAGCACTTCGGCCTCATGTACAAGTCCGGAAGAAAGGATGAATACATTGTACCCGAACACTTGCCGGGTCAGCAGCCCTATCTCTCCTGGGGGTATGAGCAAGAAAAAGGGTTGCTCCATTTCAGGTACCGGTTTGACAAATACATGCCCAAAGGTTTGATGTCGAGGCTGATCGTGGCGTTGCACCGGTATGTAGCCGACCAGGAATTGGTGTGGAATCGCGGGGTAAATATCAGCCACCAGGGTGCGCACGCTGAAATTCTGGAGCAATACGGCGGCATCAATCAATTCGATATCCGTATAGCGGGGGCTTTTCAACGCGATTTATTGGTACTCATTACCACTGCTTTTGACAATATCCTGGACGATTTCGCCAAATTGAGCTTTAGTAAATCCATCAAATGCCCTTGTCGGAAGTGTTCGGATGGGGAAGATGCTTATTTCCACGATACCAAAGTCATAGAAAATGCCCTCATTGCAAAAGCGCACAAACCGGATCCTTCGGTAGAATGCCAAACCAGTTTTGAAGACGTCTCCCTTTCAAGGTTGTTGGCCGTCATTGATTACGAAAAAGTGATAAAAAATATTCAGGAGAAATCACATGGGAATGAACGGGCAATGGAGAAAATGAATGAGCTTTTAGGCAATATATCAGTCCATCGCCAAGAAACACGAGAAGGCTTTTCAATAGTCAGTATTCAACTCCACACCCTACAAGAATCCCTCCAGGAAACCCTCGACCTCATCGCGGCCAGCCAGACCACTATCCTGCAGGCCCTCGAAAGCGACCAACCCGACGACGCCGTTCTGCAAGGCTACCTCACCGACATTATGGAAAAAC
>JBBSDD010000584.1:0-2125 GCA_038249755.1 Flavobacteriales bacterium
TCATGAATTTCACAACCTGCTCGCCTTTTGGTGTCAAACCGTTGCTATTTGGATGCAAAGTTGCAGCGGCAGTCTTTTTATAATTGGTATACAGAACCTGATCGAACAAATAATCTCCCGTCTTCAATTGTGAAGCGATTTTGACATAATGATTTAAGACCGCTTTCCCTTCATTTTCAGAGCTCAAGTTCGGGTTAAGTACACCAGCTTCTGTAATCGCAATCGGGGTACCAGCAGGCAACATTTCACGCAATTTATTGATCTGATTATAATTAAAGTTTTCGTTCCCTTTTAAATAGAGATGAATCGTTACACCAATTTGAACATCCTTATACTTGCTGACAGCCTTTGTGATTACCCGATTCCAATCTGTCATAATATCAGCGACCTTTCCTGACTTTTCTGGTGCGCAAATTAGAAACAACGGTAAGTTCAACGTTTTTAATTCGTCTATAAAAGTTGAGAGCATTTCATTGGCATAATACTCTGGAGTAATCTGTCGTGAAACTTCCTCTTTGGAGGTATCTCCTTTGCGAAATTTTGGTAAATAATACTCGTTCATCATTTCAATAAAAGAAAATGAAGCCCCTGCATCTATCCATTTTTGGATAAAAGCGCGTTGACTTTTCGGCGTATCACTTCCATTTACAACATATACGAGTTGAACGCCATGTTTTTTACTCAAATCTGCCCACGCCTTTACTTGTTCGTTACTCCACTCACTGGGCATCTCTTTTTGAGATCGCGTTCCGCCATTTACGCGTATATGTAGATTTTCTTTGACTGAATTTGACAATTTTTCTAACATCTTATCTGTTAACGCAACTTGTTGCGATGTCTGGAGCGAACCTTTGGCGTTGAATCCCAACTGAATTTTAGGCACATCCGAAACCGAAGTAGATGAACTTGGTTCCGCAGAGATCCCGGCATTCGGCTTATTGGAGCTGCAAAAAGTGAGTGAGAGAATCAATAACAGAGAGGCAAAAAATTTCATATGTCAATATTTTAAGGGTAAAATCTGAGATAAATTTAGTTCAAATCTCTCGTAATCATCAGAGTTTACGAAAATTTAGGTTTAAGAATGACTTCAATTCCAATTCAATCTTATATTTTAAACTTCATGTCAATGGTTTATCCCTATTGGTTTGTACCCCTTTATAAATCTTCCACATACTGAACAATACAAACAAGTGTACGATATCCTTATGCGTAAACCACAACGGGTCAATATCATACCTGACCACATAAGAAAAACCAGAAAGGACAGCAACAATGAAAGCCGTCAAAAAGTGATGAGACCCCGGCAGTTTGTTTTTGTATTTAAAAATCAGAAACAGAACGATAAAATATGTGAGAGCCAGATCGGCTGCAACTGGCACAAAAGAGCTGGTAGCAAAAAGTAAAACAATAGAAATCAATGCTTTTAGAATCATGATCCAGTTGAACTGGTTGCTTTTTTGCGGCAGCAAAACGTGCGCAAAGGCCATAATAACAAAATAATTGCCAAGAGAAATCAGAGAATTCTTGAAGGCCCAGAGCAGATAGAAATTCAGTGGTCCGAGATAGGTCGGGAATCCATGTGTAAAAATGCCACCTACCGACGCCAAAGCAAGCATGAGTAGAAACAGGCCCAGATATCTTTCAAATATTGACCTGAAGGGCCTTATTTTGAAAAATAAAATAAACCCCAGGATAGCAATGGCTATATTCATGATGAGATCGCCGGGCTCGTGAATATAAACGCCGGAAATATGAAGGCCGGTTAAGTCTTCTGGGTACATTCTGGAATTTTTTAATGCGCGAATCTAAACAAACCTGTCTATTCCTTGGCAAAATTAAGAGAATTCAAACCTTCCACTGTCCAACGTAAGTTGGCTCATCCATGGCTACATCGAGTATATCGAGAAATTCACTTCTGGATATGAGCTGTGCCCCCAAATTTTCCAAATGTTTGCTGTATATCTGGCAATCAATCAGGTGAAATTCACGGTCGTCCAACCTTTGCGCAAGTTTAATCAATGCAAATTTTGAGGCATTCGGCCTTTCACTAAACATGCTTTCGCCAAAAAATGCACCGCCGATGCTGACTCCATATAAACCTCCAACCAATTGATCCCCTTCCCAA
>JBBSDD010000585.1:0-2115 GCA_038249755.1 Flavobacteriales bacterium
ATCAGACTCCTGAAATACCTGCTAAAGGTTTTTATAATTCTCAGTCCTATAAATAAAACAACGAGCGCAACAAGGATATTCAAGCCATGAACAGTCAGCAATTCCTTTCTTTTCCCAATGTACACGCCTATCTCTTCAGAATTCATATATCCGTACGATCGGTTTCGAGCGGGCAAAGGAACTATAAATTTTGTAATTTATAAATTATTTGTGGGTCAATTCTTTAAGCTGGTTTGCAAAAAAGTCAATCAGCACAAGGGTATCTCATGCAATTGCTTTTTTGGGAAAGGGGAGAAGAAAATTGATGAAAAGCAGAAAAGTTCATGCGGCAGCGGCAGTGTCGTTGTATTTGGCTTTCGAATGAATGGAGGATTCAATTCGCCCGAAACTTCTCTTTTCCCGTAAGGATTTGAAAATACAACTTAAAGTCACCCCGAAGTGACATAAGGGGGTATTTAAAAGTGGCTGGTTTGTTTTTTTCAATGAAGAAATGACCTATCCAGGCGAAAAAATAGGCGGTTACGGCTCCGTGTAAGATAAACCATGCATTCATCTGAACGACCGCGAGGGCGATCCAAACAAAGAAAAGAGATGTGCCGACAAAATGAGAAATGCGTGTTCCCAATCGCTTGTGTTCGCTGAGGTAATAGGGATAGAAGTCAGAAAAAGATTCGAACTCTTTGGTCATATTACAATGCCTTTATCTTTTCCAGAAGGTCCATGGTGTCATCTGTTTGCACACCTTCTGCTTCTCCGGCGGCAATGGCCCTTGCAGCATGATCCAGGGCTTCTTCTTTCTGGCCGTTTTTGTATAGTAAGGCTGCATACGTATCCAGATAAGCATATCCCGGTTCATCAGCCACCACTTTTTTCATCCATTCCAAAGCCTTCTGAACCGAAGTCTGATCATTGCTTTTTTCATAAATGGTCCAGGCCATTTGATTCAACATAGAGGAATTATTCAACTCCGGATTTTTGGCTATTTCCGAAGCAATCTCTGCATATCCGGTCCAGTCTTCCGTCATCTGATAATAATAGAGGCGATACCGGGCTTTGTAAGATTCTGCCTCCTCGCCCAGCATCTCATCGGCACCTTTCATGGCCTGTTCCAGCATGTTTTCATTCCGCTCTTTGATCGCCATCTTCACATCACTGAATAAAAAGGCTGATAGTTTGGCGGTCACCTCTTTCTTCCCGTATTTTTCCGTCAATACCTTGCGGTTTTCCACAGTTTTTATGGCATATTCTCCTCCATTGACAAAGCGACTGATTACACCCCAGCTCACTTCGTCGGTCAGGTCAGTTTGCGCAGCGAGGAAATTCTGAATCTCTTCCTGGGTGGGATTCGTTCGTTCTTTATTTTTCTTGTATGAGTTGCGAAGAAATTCCGGATATCCTGCTGAAAAGTTCATCGGATCTGAAGTTGGCGGGAGAAAACCGGAAGTATCGAGCTGATCTCCGACAGCTTTCATAAATGGTTCCGGTTTGATAAATCCCTCGAGCCGACCAATGAGTTGGCCCTCACCATCAAAAAACAAGTATTGGGGATAAGAAGCAACCCTGTATTTCATGGCGAGATCAATCCCAAAACCTTCTTCCATATTGATTTTTGTACTTACAAGTTTCGGATTTATAAAATCTCCGACCACAGGTTCGCTAAAAGTTTCCTTATCCATTACTTTACACCAGCTGCACCAGTCCGTGTAGGCATCCACCATCACATATTTGGATTCGTTTTTGGCTTGTGCAATAACTTCCTCAAAGTTTTTTTCAGAAAAGGAGACCTGACCCAATAAGGTGGTGAAGGCAGATGCAATAAGCATCAGCGTGGTAGCTTGGAGTTTCATCATTTGGATTTCGCATGAAAGTACGCGGAAATGTTAGAACAACAAAAATCCCGCGAAAAATTAAAATATCTGAACAAGCATTGGAGATGCAAAATAGATTTGACCTGACCTGAAACGAACTTACTACTTTCGGGCTTCTGGTGAACCAAATACCCGCTCCAGGATTGCGGTGATCCGGGCAGCCGGGTTTTCCCGGATTGATTTTTCTTCTTCGGCGATAAGGACAAACAAACCGTCGATGGCTCTTTCAGTCACATACTGCGTCAGG
>JBBSDD010000586.1:0-2108 GCA_038249755.1 Flavobacteriales bacterium
GATCTCTTGTTGCACAACCGAAATAAAAACTGGTTGGCAATGATACCTGAACTTACCAAAGAGAAATCGGCATTCATTGGCGTTGGCGCCGCTCACCTCGGCGGAAAATCAGGCATGATTACCTTGCTTCGCGGAGCGGGTTATGAAGTCACACCCATCGAATAATACTTTGTAAAATCCCGACGGCTTTCACACCTTATATTTGTGCGCTGTCAACCCAATGGTTGATCGACTGAGCACATGATTGTTTCTCCTGAAATTCGCACCGTTGCTGTGACCCGGTACATTACGCCATTGCGCGAAGGCGGTTCCCTTCCGGCCGTAGCAGAAGCCGATGACGACTTCAAATATGTGGTGAAATTTCGCGGAGCTGGCCATGGCGTCAAGGCCCTGATCGCAGAACTCATCGGTGGAGAAATTGCCCGGTTGCTGGGTCTCCGTGTACCGGAAATTGTATTTGCTGAACTCGATGAGGCTTTCGGCAGGAGCGAGGCCGATGAAGAAATCCAGGATTTGCTCAAAGCCAGTCAGGGACTCAATATGGGCCTTCATTTTCTGTCCGGTGCCATCACTTTCGATCCGGTGGTGACAACTGTCGATCCACTCTCAGCATCCAAAATTGTGTGGCTCGACGCCTTTTTGACCAATATCGACCGCACGGTGAAAAACACCAATATGCTAATGTGGCACAAAGAACTCTGGCTGATCGATCACGGTGCAACACTCTATTTTCACCATGCCTGGGATCACTGGAAAAAACACGCCATAAGCCCATTCCCACTCATCAAAGATCACGTTCTTCTCGCAGAGGCCAGTATGCTCGAAGAAGCCGACCAATTGTGCCGGAAAGCCTTGACGGTTGAAAAAATAAGATCTGTAGTTCAATTGATACCGGTTGATTGGCTCCAGTGGCCTGATTTGGACCTTTCGCCCGATGAGATTCGGGCCGTTTACACGGAATTTCTCACCACACGTCTCCAACATTCCGACATATTCATCAAAGCCGCTCTCGATGCCAGAAAAGTTCTTGTATGAGTACGCGGTGATCCGCGTGGTGCCCCGCGTGGAGCGCGAAGAATTCGTCAATGTTGGCGTGATCGTATTTTGCAAACGTTTGCGAATAATCCATGTACGCTTTCACCTGGACGCCGAAAAGCTTCGATGCCTTTGTCCGGATATCGATTTGGAAGCCATCGAATCAAATCTCGAAGCCTTCCGGAAAATTGGTTGCGGAGATGTTGCAGGTGGCTCTATTTCGCAGGAAGATCCGCCGTCCCGGTTTCGGTGGCTCACAGCCGTGCGCAGTTCTGTGATCCAGACATCGCGACCACATCAGGGTTTTAGCCATGATCTGGAAAAAACAACCACGCAGCTTTTCACCGAACAGGTGTTATGAAAAATGATATTTCCCAAGCAATTCTATTTTTTCTTTTCATTTCTTTCCATCAGCACATCCTCCACATCCCCAAGCGCACAATCCTTCGCCTGAAGCAACACCAAAAAATGATACAACAAATCGGCGGCTTCGTTTAGGAATAAATCACGGTTGTCATCCTTCGATTCGATGACGAGTTCCACGGCTTCTTCACCCACTTTCTGGGCTATTTTGTTGATGCCTTTTGAGAAGAGTTCGGTGGTGTAAGAGCCGGGCAGAGGCGAGGCTTTCCTCTCGGCAATGGTGGCTTCCAGCTTGTGCAAAAATCCCTGGGCCTGGCTTTCGCCAAAACAAGTATCGGCGCCTGTGTGGCATACCGGACCAGTGGGGATGGCACGGATGAGCAGGGTATCTGCATCGCAGTCCATTTTCATGGAAATGACATTGAGAAAATTGCCCGAAGTCTCGCCCTTGGTCCAAAGCCGGTGTTTGCTGCGGCTGAAAAAAGTAACGCGATTTTCTTCGCGGGTTTTTTCAAAAGCATCCCGGTTCATGTAGCCCAGCATCAGTACTTCCTGACTTCGGTCGTCCTGAATAATGGCGGGCACCAATCCGTTTGATTTGTCAAAATTTAAAGTCATCGTATTGGAATATTTTGGGTTTTCAAAAATGATTTTAATTCGGGAATGGAGATTTCACCAAAATGAAAAATGCTGGCAGCCAGAGCCGCATC
>JBBSDD010000587.1:0-2106 GCA_038249755.1 Flavobacteriales bacterium
CAGATTTTTCGGATCAGGCTCCTGAAAGTTTATCGGTGTTTCCAATGGGAGATTCACAAGAAAATTGAGGTAGAGACCGGCATTTCTTCTTTTGTTTTCTGCGTCGATGAGCATGGCATTGACTTGTTCCACTTCACTTTCGGCTCTGAGCACATTGGCATAGAGCCCGCTGCCATTTTCCAAAAGGGATTCACTGTTGCGCAGGTTTCTTTCCACAAGAATTTTTGCGCTCGTATAGATCTCGACGGCGGCCTGTGCTGAACCATAATTGTAATATGCGAGGCGAATATCTCTGATCAGGTCGGCCCGATAGATGTCGATTTCGTGATTTTCCAGGCGTACCTGTTCTTCGCGAATCTGTCTGGCGTAGTGAATGTCGGGATTCAGCAGGGGATAAGAGATACGGACGCGGGCATCGTAAAAATTATTGGGGAAAAACTGCTCCTGAACATTTTCGAGCTGTGGAAAATTGGAAGCTCCAGTGATTTCATTCAGGGTGCTGTATACGCCATTAAACAAGTCGCCGAGCGGCAGATCAATGGTACGTCCTCCCTGGGCGAGGGTATATGAAGCACCGAAGTCAACCGACGGCAGGAAGTAGGATTTGGCGCTCAGCAGAGCGAGCTGACTCCTTTCCAGCGATATGTTTCGTTCCGTGAGCACCAGATTCTTTTCCAATCCGGTGTCGATATAGTTTTGGAGCGTTTGCTGAGAAACTGCAAGCTGAAAGGTGCATAAGGAGGTAAAAATGGTTAGCGCGGTTTTCATATACGATGTGTTTAAATTAAACAGTGTTCAATTACATGTTAAAAAAAGTCAGGATTTATCAAGGAGTTTAATGAATGATTCGTATGATTCGCCCACGATGTCGGTGCAGGCCGCGTGATCGATCACATCACATCGCTTGCGGATATGGAGAGAGACCATGCCATGTACAGCACTCCAGACCATATAGCTGAGCGGTTCTACTTGATGGCCTTCAAAGTATCCTTTGTCAATGCATTCCTGCACGGTCATTCGCAGACCCCCGAAAACGTCATTGCCTTCTTCCCAAGGCTTGTCGTCATCTACAGAATCAACAGGTTCTTCCTTGATAAACATGAGATCATACATGTCACTGTTTTCCAAGGCGTAATGGATGTATATTTTACCCATTGCTTTCAGGCGCTCCAATGGATCACCAACTGCGGAAAGCACGATCATCCGACGTCCCAATTCGCGGAATCCCTCGCTGTGCAAGGCATAAAAAATGGCGTTTTTATCAGCGAAGTGATGGTAAATTGTTCCGGGGCTGTATTCAATCAGATCGGCAATATTCCGCATAGACGTTTTGTCAAAACCCTGTTCTAAAAACAGCTTCCGGGCTGCATTGAGAATTTGGGTTTTGAGTTCTAACTTACCACGGTCTTTTCGTTCTGAAATGCCCATTGATTGAATTATTGATAGGGCAAATTTAATTGAACAGTGTTCAATAATCCAAATTTTGTGGAATATTTTTTTTGAAGGAGTTCGAAGTTTGTAAAAAGTACCAGGTACAAAGTACGAAGTGTAGGTGGTCCTGAATACTCATTACTCACTACTCACTACTAAACTTAATACTTAGTACTTAATACTTAATACTTTGTACTTAATATATCTCTATCATCGTTTCACAAACTTATGTGTCCCGATAATTTCATTTCCGCTCCAGGTGGAAATAAAATACACCCCATTCTCAAGTTGATTGACAGGCAGTTGAACCAATTCTGCGGAATTGCGTGTGAAATTGCTTATTTCGCGTCCCTGAGCATCGCGTATTACAAAGATGAGGTTGCCTTGACAATCGAGGCAGGCGTTTTCAATATTCAGTATTTCACTGCCAGGATTGGGATACAGAATGGTTTTTTTATTAGAAAGCATGTTTCCTGTGCTTGAGGCCAGCCGGCCTTCAAAGGAACCTGCACCGAGAAAAACGGCGGAATGTAAAGCCATGTCAAGTGCATTGCAAATGGCGAGTTTCATATGATAAGTTTCACCATTGACCACATCCACCAACGCCTCCATATTTATGGTATACCCATTCAACATCATTGAGCTGTTTTCATGTGAATTGTTTGAGATGTAATA
>JBBSDD010000588.1:0-2102 GCA_038249755.1 Flavobacteriales bacterium
AACCGCGCTCCAACATCCTGCATGTCAAAGATTACCAAATCCACTCCCGCCAATTGGCCACTTTGTGGTTTTTTATTTTTGCCGTAGAGCGAAATGATCGGTGTGCCGGTTTTTCCATCCACCGTGTCATCCACTTTTCCACCGTCAGCCACATTTCCGCGAAAGCCGTGTTCAGGAGCAAAAACTTTGGTTACCTCCAGCCCCCAACCGATCAGGGTGTCAAGCAGATGCGTACCCTCAATCAAACTTGTGTGATTGGCTACGATGGCGATACGCTTGTTTTTCAATGAATCGATGCTGTAATGGAGTTGATAAATCGCCGGGCGCATTTCTTCCATTGCAACATCGACTACAGCAATCTCCTTTTCAGGAAACTGATCAACAGCTTTTGATTGCGCTTCCGGCTGACCAGAAAAGCAAGAACCAAGAACACAGAGAAACAGAGAATAGATAACGATTTTCATACTTTTACGCGGGCCGACTATCCGGCTGAGAATTTTATCCATTGAATACTCCTTATTTTATTGCAAAACGCTTAATTCAGCGTGAAAGTACCGAAAAGGGACTTTCAAAACCCATCGTGCGAATTGCGACCATTGGAATTGCACTGGGAATGGCCGTGATGATCGCTGCAATTGGCATTGTGACAGGGTTTCAACATGAAATCAGAGAAAAAGTCATCGGCTTCGGTTCTCATATTCAGATTACCAATTTCGGAAATTCTGAGCGCTACAACGATCCGAAATTGCTGGTTGATCAGGAATTTTACCCTTCCATCGACACGGTAGATGGGGTTAAAAGCATTCATCTCTTTGCCCTGAAACAGGGCATCATCGAAACTCCGGAAAACATTCAGGGAATTTTCGCCAAAGGAGTGTCGTCCGATTTTGACTGGTCATTCATTTCCTCCAACCTGCTCGAAGGGCGTTTGCTTTCGCTAAATGATACAGCCGTTTCCAATGAGATTCTCATGTCGTCTTATCTGTCTGGCAGGATGAAATTGAAACTCGGAGAAAGGGTAACAGTCTATTTTCCCAACAATAAAAACAGCATGAGCCAGCGGAATTTTAGCCTCGTTGGCATTTACGATACCGGACTCCGCGATCTGGATGCCCAGTTTGTTTTCATCGATCTCGCACAAATCAGAAAGATCAATCAGTGGGGAATAGAAGCCCAGATCCGGGTGGATGGGTGCGAAGATGGTGTGGTCACCTTAACGGCACTGGGCTTCGGTGGCGATGGAGAACATCGGTTTTCCTGGGGTCCGGATTCCTTGCGCGGCGCGGGTCCACATGCGTTTCGGATCGAAGGTGACACCACTTTTTACGTGGTTATTTCCGACCGCAGCCAAACATTGCCAGACACCGCATTCTACACCGTGCGTGATCTGTACACCTCAGGATGTCCGGACACAGACCAATTGGCAATCACCACCACTGGCGGGAGCGGTAAATATTATACCGGCGGCTTTGATATCCAATTGGACAGCTACCGCGACCTCGACAAAATGGATCAGTTTATCTACGACCACCTCCATTACGATTTGCGCACAACGACGATCAAACAACGCTCCCCGGAAATTTTTAACTGGCTTGAAATGCTCGATCTGAATACCCTCGTCATTATCGGGTTGATGATCATTATCTCAGTGATAAACATGACATCTGCGCTATTAATTCTGATAATGGAGCGCACATCGATGATCGGAATTCTGAAAGCCCTGGGAGCTACATCGGGTTTCGTACAAAGAATTTTCCTTATCCAGTCAGCATGGATCATCAGTCTGGGCTTGTTTTTTGGAAATTTGATGGGCATTGGTCTCAGTTTGCTTCAGCAAAAATTTGGCTGGGTAAAACTCGATCCTGAAAATTATTATGTTTCGGAAGTGCCTGTGTTGCTCGAGCCAATGACAATCATTTGGCTGAATGTAGGCACACTTACCATTTGCCTGCTCATGCTGCTCATTCCATCACTTGCAGTGAATCAAATTCGGCCAGCAAAAGCCATTCGCTTCGATTAAAATAGGCTAACTTTGCCCAAATTTTTTCAATAAAATGGCTTACCGCAAATTATACAACAATATCTTGGAGACCATTGGTGAT
>JBBSDD010000589.1:0-2097 GCA_038249755.1 Flavobacteriales bacterium
ATGGTCACACTATCTCCTTGGAAATAGAGTTGGTTGGTGACATTAAAATTCAGAATGGGATTTCCATCCACAAATTCATCACTGGCCACCGAAATATCAAATGGTTGACTTTTCAAAACGCCATTGACTATGGAACGCCATCGGTAATAATCGCCCACTCCTTCCGGCTCGAAAGTATCGATCACCACTTCATAAATTTGATCGGGATCTTCATCAAAAAGTGTATTCGGTTGCCGCGCTGAAACAGGCGAGTTTATGTCCAAAATGGGTGACACTTCCTTTAGTAATTCCGGATTGGATCTGTACCGCTCTCCATCTGGAAGTGTAATTTCGAGATGATAGGTGCGGCCAATTTCGCCGCCATTGGGATAGGTATAAACCCCCGGGGCGAATTCTTTCAGGACGATTTCCGCACCTGTGTCATCGCGCAGTATCACGGTTGCACCAGTTGCTTTTGGCGATTCACTGTTAGAAAAGTAGGCCGAAGTATACGTCAGGAATACGAAATGAGATCGCTCTTCATCGGTGATAAAACCTTCCACCACGAGTCTCTTTTCGCCTTCCGGCAAATCAAGTTCGACTTTGTCTTCACAGGATGTGAATAGAACAGCCAGAAATAAAAAGCCGCAGAATTGAAAAATGTTTGATTTTTTCATGGGTTAAAAAGTAAGGTTGTAAGTGATGCCTGGGATCACCGATCCGAAAATGCTCAATTGAAAAGCCTCCGTAACCTGGGGCGAATCTTCGTTTTGGCGAAAAAATATGCTGTATGGATTTCTGCGGGCGTAAACATTGTAGAGCGAAAAAGTCCACGAACTCTCCCAACTTGCAGGACGGTTGATGAAAAAGAGCACTTTTTCCTTTTTCTTCTGTGGGGTCCAGGTAGCAGAAAGATCAAGCCGATGGTAATCCGGTGTTCGGGCACCATTCCGGTTGCTGTAATTGGGAATAACAATTCCTTCAAATTCGAAACGCGAATCGGGAAAAGTAACAGGCCTGCCAGTCATCCAGGCAAAAGTTCCACCAAATTTCCAGGCCTCATTGAGTTGATAAGCTCCGACTACCGATATATCATGGGTTTTGTCGTAATTGGATGGATAATAATTCCCCTGGTTGATGCTGTCTACCTGTATTTCACTGCGGCTGAGGGTGTAGCTCACCCATCCGGTAAAACGCCCTTTCACTTTTTGCACCTGAAATTCCAATCCATATGCCCGGCCTTGCCCCTGATACAGCTCAGTTTCGATGGAGTTGTTTAGCAAGAGCTCTGCACCATCCTTGTAATCCAGCAGGTTCTGGTAGTCTTTGTAATAAACTTCGACAGAAGCCTCATACATATTTTCCTGAAAATTCCTGAAATAACCGAATGAAACCTGATCGGCGATGGCTGGGTCAATGTATTTGCCGGCAGGCGTCCAGATATCCACGGGCGTGGCTGCGGCGGTATTGGAAACCAGATGGATATATTGACGGGTGCGGTTGTAACTCGCTTTGACGGACGATTGCGGATTGAAGGTGTAATTCACCGCGAGTCGTGGTTCGAATCCACCAAAATCGGCAATCACCTCTCCTGAGTCATATTCGCGTATATCGATGATCGCATCATCCGAGGTGGGCAAACCGTCCTCGTATAGGAAAACACTGCGGCTTCCCAAGTTCAGAAATCGGCTGTAGCGCACGCCGTATTGCACCGAAAGCTGATCGGTTATTTCTTGTTTGTTGCTGACATAAGCAGCCAATTCTACAGCCTGTTCGCGTTGCACCTCAATGATATTGAAAAAAGATTCATCACCCAAACCCCTGGCCCGACCGGGACTGAACCGGTAATGAAGGGCGTTGACACCAAAGTCGATCGTATTCAACACATTGGGAAAATAAGAAAAATCGGCTTTCACATTGTAATTGCGGATACCAGCCCGCCAGTCGAAAGCTTGAGGACCTGTGGGTACACCCAGTTCGTAGGTGTAATCACTGAAAATGGCAGAGAAATTAGAAAACATGCGCTGGCTAAACAAGTGATTCCAGCGCAGAGAGGCTGTGTTGTTGCCCCAATAGCTCGCAAAAGAATCGCCAAACCTAAATCGATCCGCGCCACTA
>JBBSDD010000590.1:0-2082 GCA_038249755.1 Flavobacteriales bacterium
CGATAGCCCAAAGTCAAAAAGCAAAAGATTTTGCGACCGACTTGATGCCGCATAGCGAGCCTGAACCCATCAACCGCCTGCTCATCCAAACATCGGAGAGCAATATGCGATCTATTTCCCTGAACTGAACCGGAAGTTTTATCTGAGGTTACTCAAGTTTCGCACATCATTTATTTGTAACAGGGCGGGACTCGATCTATCAAATTTTCAACACTGCCATGGCAGTGGTCCTTTCAACCTTGCCAAGGGCAAAGAAGGAAAAGCATGCGTCAAACCATTCATTCAAATCACCCGATTACGCACCGCCGATGTAAAGCTTTCTCCTTTTCAAATGCCGTGCGCTGGCGGTAAAACCAAGACCGCATTACGGCCCTTTGAGCCTACGAAGATCTCACCTCTACGCGGTTCCTGGGAGTTTTTCACAACTGAAGAACGCAAAAGTGACGTGCGAAACTTGAGTGAGGTTATAAACCACCTTCACCAAAAAACTTAAATCTTGTCTCCATAGCCCACCGTGACCTGCACCACAATGGCAACGAACAATATTCCTTATCTTTGAAAGTAAATACGGTTCACATGCTGATCGAAAGAAGTTCCAAAGACAAGATTACGATTACCCTTTCCTCACACATCGATAGTTTTAAACTTCAACGCTTGATTGATTACATCAAGTATTTAGAAATCACGTCAAAGGGTAAAGCGAAAAAAGCGGATGCGGATAAATTGGCCGAAGAGGTGAATGCATCCTGGTGGGAGAAAAATCGCCATAGATTCACTCAGTGAAAATCATTGTAGATGCAAATATCGTGTTTAGTGCAATGCTGAACACCGAAAGCAAAATAGGCGACCTGCTACTTAATTCGGGTAGCTTTTTTGATTTCATTGCGCCGGATTTTCTGAGGATTGAAATTCGAAAGCACCATTCGAAGCTCGCAAAACTTCTGGGGTGCACTGTAGAAGAAGTGCAGGAAGTGGAATTTCTGATTTATAAGTCCATCACTTTTATATCGGAAGAACAAATAGCGCAAACCCATTGGGTCAGTGCATGGAAACTTGTTGCAGAAGTAGATCCAAAAGACGTGAGCTATGTCGCTTATGCGAAACACTTCAGGTGCAAAGTATGGAGCGGGGATAAAGTCTTGATCAAAGGCCTCCTGAAAAATAATTTTACAAAAATTATTTCAGCAGAAGAGTTGTTTAAATTAAGGCAAGCAAAGGAAAACAATTGAGCTGTTTAGGAATTGCAATGGTATGACAGCGTAAACCTTGCCATGCATTTGATTTAATCTTCATGACGTTAAGTCACCCTCAGGCGATCTTTTTCTCTGAACCGAACCGGAAGTTTTATCTGTGGTTATAAATGCTGCATTCACTAATTTTGCACTGTGAAATTTTATCCTGAAGATACCCCGTCCCGTTTCGAATTCCATAAAGTCACCGGGCGGGTGGCTGCGATAGCCCAAAGTCAAAAAGCAAAAGATTTTGCGACCGACTTGATGCCGCATAGCGAGCCTGAACTCATCAACCGCCTGCTCATCCAAACATCGGAAGCCCTGCAAATTTTGCAAAACGGCCTGTATTTCCCCGAATACGCTTTCCCGAATATTCACAGGGAGTTGCGCATGTTGGCCATCGATCAGTCGGTGCTCGAGGGGCAGCAGGTCATCAAACTCCGCAAAGTGGCAGAAATCGCCGGAACTGTGATCCGGTTTCTCAGTGAAAAAAAAGAGCTCTATCCGAATTTGCGCAACATCGTGGAGGGATTGTTTGCGTCCAAAGAGCTCATCGCCCTAATCGATGCGGTGCTTGAGGCCAATGGATTTGTAAAATCCTCAGCTTCGAAAGAATTGAATCAGGCGCGCAAGAGCCTGGCCGAATCGCGTCAGAAAGCCAACAAAGCTTTTGAGGCCACGGTACGGAAATACAAAAACCTCGGCTGGCTGCGTGAATTTGACGAAACCTTCTACAACGACCGCCGCGTGCTCGCCGTGGTGGCGGAGCACAAACGCCAGATCGAAGGTACCCTGCACGGGACTTCCGAAACTGGGAGCACGGCTTATATCGAACCGTCCAATCTTGTAA
>JBBSDD010000591.1:0-2080 GCA_038249755.1 Flavobacteriales bacterium
AAACCATGCGCAGGCTGTTATTGCCATAGGTTATGTACGGCGACAGGCGGCTACAACCTTTGCGGCTCAACTCTGGTTTGCTGATGTGCTTGCTGTAATTGACGTATCGTTCTTTCAAGAATCCTTCGAGATATCGCCATGCGTACGTTTCACCGCCAGGTTGAAAATCCTTGTTAGGTGTTGTGATTGCCGCCGGTAGGGCTTCTCCGCGTATACTTTCGTAAAAAGCTGCTTCGAGGGTTGCGAAATTCCAACCCGTTTCTTTCACGATTTTAGGGGGCTCTGTCATTTTTTGTTGCCAGTGCACTTCCCATTTTTTTCGGTTTTTCAATTTGCGGATAACGCCGTTCAACTGAAATTCCTTCCAGAAAATCCCATGTGTTTTGCAAAATCCCTGCATGGCGATGTCGCGCTGAAAGGTAATCTGGTTGCCGACCTCCTCATGGGAAAATATTGTGTGGATGTGGTAGTGCTGCAACAAGGATTCAAATACGGCGCGGGCTTCATTGTGCACATAGAAAAGTTTGCCCTGCACCGCGGCGAGCTTTGGAAGCATATCCTGAATACTTTCAAATACAAAACGCCAGTGCCGCGAATCACTGTCGGGGTGCGCCATCACCGAAGGTTCAAAACAATACAAAAGCAGCACAGGCAAGGCCTCCTGCTGCGCTGCATAAAGCGGCTCGTGATCGGTAAACCGCAAATCGCGCTTAAACCAAACAACGTTGATTGACGTTTTTTCCGGTGGAGTTATCCGGTTCATGAGGCTGAGAGAATGAATGACTAATTCATTTAACAGCAGCGAAGCGACTTGGTTGCGGACTTTTTAAAACATCGGGTATACCACCAGGTGCCACCAATTCATTGCTTGCCACCAAAAAGGCTGACTCGAATGCACGAAGTAAAAAGGGCATGGACAAACAATACCTTTAAATCCAGGTAAAAGTTATTCATACTTTCAAAGTTTCTCAGGTCCTGCCTGCCATTCCTCAGCACGGTAGATAACATTTATACCGGCCTCTGGCATTTTTCTTTTTGAGAAACTTCCAGATCTCAAATTCAAATTGTTCAATCGGCGAGACGCCGCTGGAAGCCACACGCGCGTGACGCGAGCGTGAACATCTGCCGCTGAAAAGCGGCTATTTACAATTATATGGAGATCTTTCACGACATTGGCCGAATAAAACTGGTGACGCTTAGACGTGCGATGAATGATCAAAGAATAGAATTGTCCATCGCAGCCATTCAAAAAATGAACACACCAAAATGACCGACCGGGACCACAAGGGCATCAACACCAATTTGTCCTATTTCACCTTACGGAAAATAATCGGTTGGTTCGGATTGCTGCTTCCCTGGACTATTTGGATCGTTTCCGGAACGTATGAAAAATCGATCAGTGCATATTACTACACCGTTTCCGGGGTGATCTTCACAAGCGTAATCGCCATTCTCGGGGTTTTTCTGATTTCCTACCGGGGGTATCAAAAACAAGACGAAAAAATAAGCGACAACGTGATCACGTGGATTGCTGGCGTGCTAATCATCATTGTGGCTGCGGTGCCTTCGCTCTATCCGTATCAAATTGGGGATTGCCCCACTCCTATTTGCCACCAGAGCGAGTTCTGGGGAGCCTTTCATTTCGGCAGTGCAGCTGCATTTTTCATCGCCATGGGCTACCTTTCGGCTTTTCACTTTACCAGGGGCCATAATCCAATTTCAAGTGATAAGTACACCAGAAATATCATTTACCGATTTTGTGGTTTCGGCATGTGGGTGGTTTTGGGCTTGACCGGAATTTTATTTTTTATTTTCAATTTAAGGGGTCATCTGGTTTTTTGGTCGGAAGTCATACTGCTTGTGCTTTTTGGCGCAAGCTGGTGCATCAAAGGTAAATCCCTGGTTGATTTGGGAATTCAAAAAGATGACTGATGAGCAAATAGTCGACTTCTTGGCTTTGGGTCAAATCCTTTTTTAGTAAGACGAAGGACCTTCATCGAATATCAATATTACCTTTGGCGAGATTGCTCGATAAAGCCAAAAACGCCGTGCTGTAGCCTCGATCATGACTGGTTTGCTG
>JBBSDD010000592.1:0-2077 GCA_038249755.1 Flavobacteriales bacterium
GGGCTCTGGCGAATAATGCGGGTCTTCAATCACTTTGGAAACTCCAAAACGAAGCTGGCCAATCTGGTGTATTTTTTCGTTTTCGCGCGGTTGAAAATGACCATTCACAACACCCTCCTGGGGATGCCACAAACCGTAATTTTCTGTAATGGGAATCACCTCATGGATCTCATCCACATTGAGATCGCCGCCTGTGCCATAATAACTTTTTAAAAGGGGAGTAACCACGCGATACCAACGCTCCAGAACGCCTCTTTTGCGCGGGTCTTGTGGATCGAAATTGATGCCACTCTTTGCACCACCAATCGGAGGCCCAGATACAGAGAATTTTACTTCCATGGTTTTGGCCAGCGATTCCACTTCCCGCCTGTCGAGTCCTTGGCGCATGCGGGTTCCTCCGCCTGCGGCCCCGCCTCGTAAAGAGTTGATCACCACCCAGCCTTTGGCTTCTGTTTCAGCGTCGTGCCATTCAAATACGATTTCGGGTTCTTTGTTTTCAAATTTTTGAAGTAGCTCGCGCATGAAAAGGCCTTTAAAATTCGCGCAAAGATATCAAAACTCACCCGCAAAGATGGGTCAATGACCGTACTTAAAAAATTCAAAATTGGTTTTTCAGGGCAGATATACCGCTCCCCCGGAATGGTCTTTCCGGCTTCCTGTGACACAGGATAATGTATTGGTTTTTCCTTCAAGACGAAGTTTGCCCAAAAGGGCAAATACAATGGCTTCTTTGGCATCGATCAGCTCTTTTTCCGGAATGACGATTTCCAGATCCGTATAAGTGCGCATTCTTTCAACAAGAAAACCATTGTGAGCTCCACCGCCGGTAACCAGCACTTTCCCTGTATTGGTCAAACCGCTCAAACTTTTACCGATTTGAAAAGCAATGTGGTTGGTAAGGGTATGTAGCAGGTCGGAAGTGGCAAAGTTATATTTTTCAACCAGGGGAATGAGTGTATTTTCTATCCATTCCCGGCCAAGTGATTTTGGAGGAGGCAATTCATAATATAGAAGCATATTCAGCTCTTCGGCCAATGACGGTATCATCCGTCCCGCAGAAGCCATTCTTCCGTTCTCATCATATAACTTGCCTTCTCTGGCGGCCAGAAGGTTTAAAATCAGATTTGCCGGACCGATATCAAAAGCCACACGTCGGCCTTGCATATCGAAGCTGACATTGGCTATGCCTCCAATATTCACGCAAGCCACATATTCCGCGTATAGCAGCTGATCACCAATGGGAACCAATGGAGCGCCCTGCCCTCCATAGGCCACATCTGCGGATCTGAAATCACAGACGGTTGTAATACCCGTTTCTGCTGCCATGAGCGCTCCATTGAACATTTGAAATGTCAAGCCGTTTTTTGGTTGATGAAATATGGTGTGGCCGTGCGCGCCGATGAAATCGGGTTGATCGCTCATGTCTTTTAAAAATTTTACAACTACATGTGCCGTATATCGGGTAAATTCATTTTGAAAAAGGAGCAGGTCCAGTCCGTTTAAATTTTGGGCGTTCTGAAGTTTTTGCCTCCATGAATTGTCATAAGCTACGCTTTCAAAACCGAGCAGTTTCACGTCATTCGTCTGTGAAAATTGACATAGAGCGATATCAATTCCGTCGGTGGAAGTTCCCGACATGATGCCAAGACCAAGCCTATAGTTTTCTTTTGTCAATGTTATGCGTTGAAAGATTCAAGTGTTAAAGGAATCACTAAATTTGCGCATCTGAAAGAAAATCCATCAACAATGAATTTCGAATTAAGTGAAGAGCAAATTGCAGTAAGGAACGCCGCGAGAGATTTTGCCCAAAACGTCCTCAAACCAGGCGTGATAGAGAGAGACCGTGAACAACGATTCCCTGCGGAAGAGATCAGACAATTGGGAGAATTGGGTTTCATGGGAATGATGGTAAACCCAAAATACGGTGGTTCAGGAATGGACACTGTTTCTTATGTTTTGGCCGTTGAAGAGCTTTCTAAAGTAGACGCGAGTGCATCTGTTTGCGTTTCCGTAAACAACAGCCTGGTATGTTGGGGAATTGAAACGTATGGTTCGGAAGAGCAAAAGCAAAAATACC
>JBBSDD010000593.1:0-2073 GCA_038249755.1 Flavobacteriales bacterium
ACAGCGGCACCATTTTGATTGATGGGGATGCCATCTTTATGTCTGAAGATTTTCAGATGATCAAACCCCCCACACGAACTGGCGATAAACCGGGACTGTTGGGCAAATTGAGCAAAGAAAAATCCCGGGTGGAATTTGTTCGGAATTATCCCGAAAATCTGGATATCTCCACTTCTTACGTTTATGAAAATCCCAATCCACAGACCCGCGGCTCAGATGCACTAACGGATGCGCGAAATGTCACCATCAAATATCAGCACAGCCTGATACAGGTTCCTGAAAACAATTTTCAGCCGCGTCGGGATGATGCCCGTGTGGGATATTTCATGACTTCGGTAACGGATATGACCTCTTTCAGTACCACCCCTTACCGGGACATGATTCACCGCTGGCATCTGGAAAAGAAAGATCCCAATGCAGCGCTCAGCGAGCCGGTGGAACCCATTGTATTCTGGATAGAAAATACCACCCCGCAAGAATTTCGCCCCCTGATCAAAGAAGCGGGAGAGCGCTGGAATGTGGCCTTTGAAAAAGCGGGATTTAAAAATGCAGTTGTGGTGAATATTCAACCGGATACTGCGACATGGGATGCCGGAGATATCCGGTACAACGTGCTGCGATGGACATCTTCGCCACAGCCACCTTTTGGCGGCTATGGGCCGAGTTTCGTCAATCCCAGAACGGGTCAGATTCTTGGCGCCGATATCATGCTCGAGTTTTCTGCCGTGTCGCGCCGACTTTTCCGAAAGGATGTTTTCGCGAAAGCGGGCTATTCTCACGACGAATTGTTTGAATCGGAACATGGAGACCATGACCCCTACCTCTGCTCGGCGGGAGAAGTGATGAACCACAACCTTATGTTTGGACTGGCGGCCATGCGGGTGCAGAATATGCAGTCGGCAGCAGAAGAAAAATTCGTACAAGAAACCCTCTACTGGTTGATTTTGCACGAAATCGGTCACACCCTGGGACTCACGCACAACATGCGGGCGAGCACCCTGCTCAGCATGGAAGAGATCACCAACAAAGAGATCGTCGCCGAAAAAGGACTTTGCAGTTCCGTGATGGAATACCCGGCGATCAATTATCCCGCTATGCCTGAGCTGCTCACCAAATACTATGACGACAGTCCCGGTCCATATGATCTTTGGGCCATTGAATATGGTTACGCGCCGGCCGCGACTGATGCCACTGCGGAAGAAAAACGCCTTCAAACCCTCCTTGCCCGCTCATCTGAACACCAGTTGGCTTATGGAAATGACGGTGATGACATGCGCAGCAGCGGAAAAGGAATCGATCCGGACATCAATATTTTCGACCTCTCCAGCGATCCGGTAGCCTATGGCGTTGAACGCATAAAACTCGTAAATGATTTATTGCCTTCGATCATCGAAAAATACAGTGTGGACGGCAGTTCGTTTGAAGAATTCCGCCAGGCTTATCTTTCCCTTTCGGGAGAATACGCCAATCAAATCAGCGTCTTCACCCGACAAATCGGCGGCGTACATATCAACCGGGCCCTGTCTGGTCAGAATGGCAATGTTGCTCCCCCGTTTACAGCTGTTTCTGCCGAAAGGCAACAAGCCGCCATGAAAGCCCTCGAGACGTATGCCTTTGCACCGAATGCCTTCGAAACGCCGGAGCTCGTATATCGTCACCTGCAAATTCAACGACGTGGATTCAACCAACCCGGAGAAGGAGAAGATCCCAAGATTCACGAGCGCTTTTTGGAAATGCAAAAGAACTGTCTCAGCCATTTGTTGAATTACAATGTGCTTCAAAGGGTCACTGACAGTCAGCTCTACGGGAATGAATACCCCCTCGATGCGTATATGACTGACCTGACCAATGCCATCTTTAAAAAAGATGCTGCGTCAAATGTCAATACCATGCGCCAAAACCTGCAGGTGGAATACACCAACCGCCTGGCGGAAATTGTGGGAGATGCCAAAAAATACGACCATGTGGCCCGCTCTATGGCGCTTCACGAATTGAAACGTATAGATAAAATGATGGCAGCCGCGCCTGCGGCCTCTACCTTGACCGTGGCCCACCGTGGTCACGTAAGACAAA
>JBBSDD010000594.1:0-2060 GCA_038249755.1 Flavobacteriales bacterium
ATCTGAAATAAAACTTAACGCACGCCCCGTGCACGTTCGATTTCTACGGCCCGGCTCACGCTGATTTTTTGTCCGTTGTGAAATGGGACGATAAAGGCATTTGCGATGGCATTCTGCCGCACATATTTATTCCCTGCGCTGGCATCGGCATAGCTGAAAAACAATCCGGCGTAAAATCTCGCGAGATCCTTTCGCACCGTTTCGCCCGTAATGGGAAAAAGACCGTAGAAATTATTGATATCTTCATCCTCAGGATAATAGCCCAATTGAATTTTGTACACCAACCCATCGGGTACTTCCTGATCCATTTCTACGGCATCCTGACTGCTATCGGTCGTTTCAAATTTCGAAACGTGCTCAGGCTGCTCCAGATTCTTTACGTCTTCCAGATATTTTCTATCCAAAAGATAGCGTATTTCCTGAATTCTATACGAGGCATCCTGCAGCCCGGAAGTACTTACTTTTAACTCCAAATTGACTTCATCGAGCCAGGTTCGCAGGTTGAATCGCGTTTTTTGGTCGGGCGCTTTTGCAATTTCTGCAGTGATTTCAATGGCCAGATCATCGAGCATGGCAATTTCGCTTTCATAAGAATTTGCAGCGTGTTGAAAGGTTGTTTCGTCTGCCTCCAACCTTTTAATCTCGTCGTCAAATGGTAACACAGGATATCGATCATTTTCCGAATCGGGAACAGAATCCTCAACGGACAAGAGAAGTGAAGCGTTAAAGAAGTCCATCACCGAATTGCTCAGATGATAAGAAGCATCGATTCCAAACACATTGTGTGATTTGATGTCAATCATGGGATAATATTCCCGAATGATACTATCTCCGATAATGGCTTTGATCTTCCCATTTTCAAGAAATTTACGGGCATCCACATTGGAAACCGGCGCATAAAAGATGGAAGTATCTCCCAGCATGAGTGATCTTTTTACAAAAAAGAGCGCCGTATCTGCAAACATTCTGGAACTGTCTACAGCACTGATATATGTGGTAAACTTGGTGTAATAATATCCTTCTTCCGCATATCTGGCTGCTGCTATTGCTGCGTTTTTTGCCTGAGCGCCAGGGAAATAGCTCCGCTCAATGATGTCCTGGGCATGGGCACCAAGACCTCCATTAAGAATGATAAATAGAATGGCTAATTTGCGCATAAGCATATACTCAGGCAATTTTAGGCGATAAATATGGTGATTATAGCTGGAATAACCTGATGTTTTCAACAATGCATTCGGAACAATTCTCTGAAAGGATTCTTGGTGAAATGAAATTTTAAATACAGCTTTGATACTGTGAAAAAAAATCTACTTCCCCTGCTTATATTCACGCTGTTCTGCGCTATTTCCGCAGCCCATGCATTGCCTAACGACCCTGGCCGCGATCCATGGATAAAGAAATATCGTCAGGTATTGGATGATGAAACGACCACTTTATCGGGAGAGGACGGAGAAACAATCAAATTCTTCAATGGATTTTCTATTGGAGGAAGTGCCGGTGCCGCCTTATTTCATGGCGATCTGGCAGATTATAACACGTTTGCTCCATTCGACAATTACAGCACTTACTACAAATTTGGATGGCGGGTTTATGCTTCCAAAGAAATAAAATACGGATTAAAAGCCACATTACTTTTCGAAAGCGGAAAACTTGGCGGAGGGCGAATCACAGGTTTGCAAAGTCCCCAAATCAATTTCAGATCGGAATACAGAACATTGGCTGCCATGGCATCACTCGACGTGCTGGGAGAACTTTTCCGGAAGGATTCGGGCAAGCCATCCAAAACTTTTCTCGATGTGGAAGTCGGTATAGGGGTCACTTTCTTTCGATCGCTTTCTTTTTGGACCGGGCAAGACGAACGAATAAGAGATTTCGTGGGATATACTGTCACAGATATCAATCCACCAACGCAGCGCTACACCGCCGCTACCAAGACAAAACCGGCCGCAGCGCTTTATATTCCCGTCGGTTTTACTTTCGGATACCGACTCAACTACAAAACAGATATCACAGCGAGCTACACCCTTAATAATCTGATGACTGATCGGCTCGATACTTGG
>JBBSDD010000595.1:0-2046 GCA_038249755.1 Flavobacteriales bacterium
AAATTTCAGTCGCGCTTTTTCCCGTAGTATACGATTAACTCGTTTCCAAGTGCCATCTTTTTGCCATAGTCGAAAATAATGGTAAACCGTCTTCCATGATGGTAGATCGCTGGGCAACATACGCCAGGAACAACCGCTTTGCAAAACATAAAAAATGCTATTCAAGCTAATGCGCCAGCCGTGTTCACGGGAACGACCTGTTTGCGCTTTGGCTGGCAGATATGGTCGAATTTTTAACCATTGAGTATCATTCAGGTGGGTTGGGTAGATTTGTTGTGATTTGGTCATCCAACAATTTTGCCCAACCATCCCTATTCTTTCAAGTTTTCAGGCACTATCTAAGATTCTTTATAGCGACATTTTCTTGAATACGAAGAGAGGGTGCTACTTTGGGTGTAACCAGTCAGAATCAACACAGCCCTTTCAGAGGTATTTGCTCGCCGCGCCATTCTGGAGTTTGTACTATTTAGTGACGAAAGCTGGCGCCATATCTTAATCTGCAAAATGAGAACACAATGGGATCGAATGTTCGTGTCGTATAATTTGACAAACAGTGGTATCACCGGCCAACGCCGCATCATCACCAGCTTGAAATCCTCTTGATTTTTTACATGGTGGAAGAGGAAAAACCGATCAGATGGTACGGCGGGCAGGCGATCCGTATTTCAATTATCCCCGCACAACAGTTCAAGGTGGAACCAATGAAAATCATCATTCCCATCATTATCGTAATCAGCCTTGTGCTCTCAGGCTGTCAGGGCGCTCCCACATCAACCCCAACCATTATCGAACAAGATCAAAATCAGTTTCCCATTGGTTTTCTTCAAGCGCAGGGACAATTGCTTGTAAATACAACCAGCGGCCAGTCCGTTCGTTTGCAGGCAGTCAATTTCACGCACGACCCTGTTGCAGAAGACTACGCCAATTCTCGATCCCTTGGTTTTAATGCAGTCCGGCTTGGATTGGAGTTGGATCAATTCAAAGATCAGGAAGGCTACGACTGGCTGAACAGGCAGATCTCTTCTGCAAAAGATGCAGGAATATATCTCATCCTCGGATTAAAATCCGATGATTCCATGCTTTGGGCAGATGGAGTTACAAGGCAGGCCGTGATTGATTTTTGGGGTGGCATTTCAAAAGAATATGCAAACGAGAACGGGATTGCCGCCTACGACTTGTTGAATTCGCCTGCACCCAGGGAGTTGGATGAATGGCAATCCCTGGCACAGGATATCAGCGCTTCGATTCGTTCCAGTGACTCAAATCATCCTCTGATCGTACAGGCCGCTCTGATACCGGATCGCACATTCATCTATATTGATGATTCAAATTACATTCTCGGGTTTGATTTTTTCAAACCATATGAATTCACCTCACTCAATCAGGGTCATTATCCGGACAGTAATTTGTTCCAGCCGGCCTGGGGAAATTTTCGGCTGACGGAATATATCAGCAACCCGAGACTGCCGGCGGGAACCACCGATTGGACCGAAACAAACGTGTCCCATAATTTAGTCGTCAATCGCGAGACAGCCATTGGCATCCCTGGCATTGCCTGTAATAACTTGAACGGGTCGGCCTGGTTCAGCAATTTCATTGTGCGTGAATATGATGATGCCGGCCAGTACCTGCGCGAGATTCAGAACATCGATCTTGCTCATTCCAGTTTTTGGGGGCCCTGGAGCGGAGACAATAGCGCCATCATTGAGAAGGTCGATGGCAATCCCTGGGGTGACAGCGGCACATCCATACATTTCGCGCCTAAAAACGAAAATCTCCCGGCGTCAGGCACGGTGGCAGACACCAACTTTGCCTTTGAAGTCGTCCCTGGTCATAGTTATACGATCAATGGCTGGATGCGTGGAGAGAAGGTTAACCCGGAAGCAGACTGTAAATTCGATATTGAATTCCTAGTCACCCGACAGTTTCAAAAATAGGTACATAAGGATATGGGAAAGGATAAGAGCCGCAATAATTGCCTATCAACAAAACGCCAACCGATTTGAAACAAACTTAAATCACGTCGGTCTTTTCTGTCTACGAAAT
>JBBSDD010000596.1:0-2045 GCA_038249755.1 Flavobacteriales bacterium
GATATTATTTTGATGGACTTGCAGATGCCCGAAATGAATGGGTTTGAAGCCACAGAATATATTCGCAACACGATGAAATCAAAAATTCCAATCATTGCTATAACAGCCGATGTAACAACAGTTGATCTGGAAAAATGTAAAGCAATAGGCATGAATGATTATGTTTCTAAACCTCTCGACGAAAAAATATTACATACTAAAATTATTGAATTATTAAAACGTCAAGCCTATGACAAATGGTTTGACGGACAGAAGGGCAGCACATAATCGAGTACAGGGCCCCACCACCATTAGGCAGCGGGGTGCGCCTCCCAACAAAACAAAGTGATCTCAAAAGCACTAAAAAACAAATACGCGCGCTCGCACCACCGTATCCTTCGTCAATATCAGGACAGGCCAGACGGGTCTCGCCTATCAGTGCAGGCAGGTATACGGCGGACCATCAAGCTTAGAATAGTCGCTCTTTACACCAACAATTCCTTTCCGCTACTTTTAAGATAGGGCTACGCTAAGGCTCCTGGTCAATGCTTCAGAGCGTTACTTCCGCGCACAAGGGAGGTTATTCATACGCTTTTTATTCTTATCGGTATTCATGAATGCTGCGCAATTCACCTGTTGGAATAAAACATCCCGTCGAAGACCCAGACAAAAATTAAATTTGTATTTATCCATTTTTTATTGAGCTTTCGCCGGGTGTGCTGCTGCTCATGCAGGGCACACACAATACTTAAGAAAACATGCGGGATTCCGATAAAATGAAGATGATTACCTTCAACATAAATTTCGTCGATGGTGAGAGAAAATCAGTTCTAAGATCACCCTGCTCTTATAATTAGTGTTCTGCAACAAAAATGGAGTTTGAACGAATTAACGCTAATTTGCTCAGTCAATTGAACGAATTAACGTATTTTTGAGCAAAATACGTCCATGAGCCAATTCCCAAGAATAGTACAGGCACAAGTAGAGAAATACCTAAGGCCAAATAAAGTAGTCGTGCTAATTGGACCAAGACGGGTCGGTAAGACTTTTCTCATTCAAAAAATACTGAGTGAAACCGAAGAGCCTTATGTAATTTTAAACGGGGAGGATTTGGCCACCAGAGAACTGTTTGCCAGAAGAAGCAAAGTAGCCTTAGAAAGCATGTTGAATGGAAGTCGTTTTCTGGTTATTGATGAGGCTCAAAAATTACCTGATATTGGTAACGCCTTAAGGCTGATGGTGGACACCATCACCGGTTTAAAAATGTTGATTACCGGATCATCTGCGTTTGATGTAGAAAATTATACCGGAGAGCCATTAACTGGAAGAAAAATGACTTTCACGCTTTACAGTATTTCAGAGCAAGAATTATCAAAAGTAAATTCTATCACCAATAAAGTAGATCAACTTCATTCAAGTTTAATTTATGGGAACTACCCGGAATTGTTACAAATGAGCACAAATGAAGAAAAGCACTTGTACTTACGAGAACTACTAAATTCTTATTTACTAAAAGATATATTGACTTTTTCGACGATACAAAATTCTGAGAAGATTATTGATTTACTTAGACTTATTGCTTTTCAAGTGGGAAGTGAAGTGAGCATACCAGAGCTATCTAAATCACTTCAAATGAGTAGAAATACGGTCGATAAATACTTAGATCTACTGACCAAAGTATTTATAATCACGAAAGTTGGAGGATTTAGTCGGAATATGAGAAAAGAAGTGATTAAGAGCCACATGTACTACTTTCTGGACAATGGGATTAGAAATATTCTTATAGGTAATTTGAATCCAATTCATTTGAGGAACGATATGGGCATATTATGGGAAAACTATATGGTCAGCGAAAGAGTTAAATTTCAGAACTATAACCATATGTTAGTCTATAATTACTTTTGGCGAACTTACGATCAACAGGAAATAGATTGGGTTGAAGACCGGGGAGGTCAACTTTATGGATATGAATTTAAATGGAATTCTAATAAAAAAGCGAAAGCACCTGGCGGATGGAGCAATGCCTATCCAAATGCAGCGTTTAAGGTTATCAATCCAGATAATTA
>JBBSDD010000597.1:0-2040 GCA_038249755.1 Flavobacteriales bacterium
AAGAAAAGCTTCCGCATAAAGTCTGGTTTGGTAAAACAGCCAAACGCCAAGAAGAGAACTTATAATTCCCATGAGCCAGCACCACACATTTTTCCGGGCAGCGAGGATAATGTAAGCCACCCCAAAAAGTACGGAAATTCCCTCCATGTATTTTTCCACTAAGCGGTGTAGACATAGTTGAGATCAATATTGCCGGGAAGAATTTTCATGACAAAGGATGCGCGAATCTCTTTCGAGAAAGTTTGGGCGATAGAATCTTTTACAGCATCCATTACCACATCAATATCTCCCTGAATTTGGGTGCTCAACGCGTTTACACGGATGGTGAGACCGGAAAATTTTGAGATTTTATCCAAAAAACTGAGCACCTGATCCTGGTAATCAGATCGGAGCGGATACATGGAAATTTCTACAGTGACTTTCATTTCTAATAACAATTGCAGGGTGAAGAAAAATAGACAGGTATATCGGGATATTGTGCGCGAATGAATTGTTGATCGGCCTGCGTGAGTTCGCACAGCCGAAAATCGATCATTTCGAGATGTTCAAGCCCTTGCGGCAATGATGTGATGCCGGTGCCACGAAGATCCAGTTTTTTGAGTGCGGTCAATTTCCATAAATTTTCCGGAAGGAAAGTAATATCGGTAAAAGCGAGAGACAAATGTTCGAGTGATTCCATTTCAAGGATTTCGACAGGGAATCTGGCAAGTTTTGTCTTTTTCAAATCCAGCTCACGCAAATTGACCATTTGGCCAAAACAGGGAGGCAGGGCTATGACTGATTTGTTTTTGATTGTCAGGCTGGCAAGATCGGAACAATCGCACAGCGCTGCCAGTCTGTTGGCTTCCGACTTCCAGGTTAAGCTTCCATCTTCGCTTACCTCGCTGCATATCGCACCGGCTGTTTTCTGGGCCTCCGCTCCGCTAAGATTCAGCAAGCCCAGCATCAGCAGCAGCCAAAATCTGTATTGCCATAAGAGCGTCCTGCTGAAGTTGATTGCGAAGATCTTCGACATTTTTAAATTTGATTTCATTTCGAATGCGGCTTACAAAGGCTACCCTCAAAATCTGACCATAAAGGTCGCCATTGAATCCGAATAAGTGTACTTCGGTTAAGGGTTCCCGCTCCGATATAGTAACGGTGGGCCGCAGCCCAATATTTGCCATGCCATCATAATCAACTCCCCCCACAGATACCCTGACGGCGTAAACACCCTTTCCGGGAATCATTTTATGCCCATCGACGGGTCGGAGATTGGCAGTTGGAAAACCGATTGATCTACCCAACGCATTGCCTTTTACGACAGTGCCATCATAGGCATAACAATAACCCAGAAACTCATTGGCACGGCTTACTTCTCCTTCCAGCAAGGCATTGCGGATTTTTGTAGAACTCACATTCACATCATCTATCACCTGAGCTGGAATTTCTTCTACCTCAAAATTAAACTGCGGCGCCATTTCTTTGAGCTGTCCAAGACTTCCCTCCCTGTTGCGACCGAAATGGTGATCATAACCGATCACGAGTCGGTGTACGCCTATCCCCTTTACCAGCATATCGCGCACATACTGCAAAGCTGTGGTTCGACTAAATTCTACAGAAAAAGGGTGGATGATCAGGTGTTCTATTCCCGACTTTTCGAGGAGTTTTATTTTTTCATCCAATGTCGATAAGAGCTTTAGGTCATTGTCGTCCGGAAAAAGAACCATGCGGGGATGTGGGAAGAAAGTAAGCATGACCGACTCCGCAGAGAGTTCGCGGGCGAGGGCATGTATTCGTCCCAACAAGATTTGATGACCCACATGCACCCCATCGAAGGTTCCTACGGTTACAATCGCTTTCGGGATGGGTGTAAATTCAGACAGGTCTCTGTAAACTTTCAAACGGTGGAAATTCTCTTGAAAATCTGTATTGCAGCGCATTCGCAGTGCACAGCTCATCGATTTGACGAGCCCCCAAAAATAGCAAAATAAAATCAGGTTTTGCATTGGCAAAACTGGGATTAAATCCTAGCTTTGCACCGCGAAAATCTGAAGTATA
>JBBSDD010000598.1:0-2039 GCA_038249755.1 Flavobacteriales bacterium
GAAATTATTATTACCGCCATGAAGCCATACAATTTTGACAGCCGCCTTTTTAAATAGCTTATCGCGGAATGGCAATTAGAACTACTTAACAATTGGGAATTGATTCAACCACGGTATATTGAAGTATCTTCGACCTTTAAACCTCTACATAACGAATATGAATCAAAATCTACTTTACTTCATCGCACCGGTTGTGCTATTTTCTTCCTGTGCCACGATCTATAAATGCGGTGAGCCGCAGCCGGAAAAATTCAGAGCCAACAAACGCATCACTGCCGTAGTGGAGGAACGCGACTCACTGTGCACCACGCTGGCAAGCGAACAAGCAGAAAGTGCAAGACTTGCGGCTTCTCTCAATGCCGAGCAGCAAGCCAAGGCTTCATTGCAGGGCGAGTATGACATGTTGAAATCTGAAAGTTCGAAAACTGCTGACCAATTGAGCAGCGAATTGCAAAACAAATCACGTGAATTGAATGAAAAGGAAAAAATGCTCGCGGAACGGGAGAAAAGTCTGCGCGAATTGCAGGCTGTTATTGCCCGTCAGGATTCTATCACCAACCGTCTGAACACCATCCTGCGCGATGCGCTTTTGGGATTTCAGGCAGATGAACTTTCCGTGGAAGTTAAAAACGGAAAAGTGTATGTATATATGTCTGACAAACTTTTGTTTAAGTCAGGCAGCGCATCTGTGGAATCAAAAGGCAAAGAAGCCATCGAAACGCTGGCATCTGTACTTCAGAAAAACCCGGATATTGATATCCTGATCGAAGGCCACACAGACAATGTGCCCATCAAAACAGCAAACTATAAGGACAATTGGGACTTGAGCGCAGACCGGGCTATCGCGATCGTTCGGTTGCTTGAAGCCAAAAATATTGATCAGAAAAAACTCACCGCTGCCGGTCGCGGAGAATTTCAGCCCCGGGCCAGCAATGAGACCACAGAGGGGAAAGCCCTGAACAGAAGAACAGAAATCATCCTTTCTCCAAAATTGGATGAATTGATGGAGCTTTTGGGAGGTTAAGTATTGGCAAATCCAAAAATTTAAATTGCTGAAAAGGGCCGATATAAAGTCGGTCCTTTTTGCGTCCGGGCGTTTCATCTCCTTATCTTTGCGCACTTATGGAATTTGAAATTCACACCCTTTCCAACGGTCTGCGCATTGCTCATAAACCCACTGAAAACGGACAGGTCGGTCATCTTGGCCTGACCATCAATGCGGGCTCGCGCGACGAATTAGAACACGAACAAGGACTGGCTCATTTTATCGAACACTGCCTTTTCAAAGGAACCCAAAAACGCAAAGCCTTTCACATTCTCAGTCGCATGGACAGTGTGGGAGCTGAACTCAACGCCTATACAACAAAGGAAGAAACAGTGATTTACGCGTCGTTTCTCAAAGGGCATTTCGAACGCGCCATGGAAGTGATTGCCGACATTGTAAGCCATTCCACATTTCCCGAAAAGGAAATAGCCAAAGAGCGGGATGTGATCATCGATGAAATCCTGAGCTATCAAGACAGTCCAGCCGAATTGATTTTCGATGATTTCGAGGAGCTTATATTTGGCGATCATCCCATCGGTCGGAATATATTGGGTACCCAGGAAAGTGTAAAAAATCTCTCGCGGAATGATATTCAATCTTTTCTCGGAAGGCTGTACCGCACATCTGACATGGTGCTCAGCACATCGGGCAATGTGCCCTTTAAAAAAATCGTAAAATGGGCCGAACACTATTTCGAGGACCTGAAAACAGGAAGAACCGAAGCAAAAAGACAACCTGTGCTCGATCTCAAAACAGTGCGAAAGGAAGAAGATCTGGACACCTTTCAAGCCCACCTGATGCTCGGAGGGCCTGCATATGATTTGCACCACCCCAACCGCATCGCCACGGTATTGCTCAATAATTATCTTGGAGGTCCTGCTATGAATTCACGGTTGAATATGAACATACGGGAGCGGCATGGAATAGCCTACAACATAGAGTCAAATTATTCACCATATGCAGATACAGGACTCATATGTATTTACCTTGGTAC
>JBBSDD010000599.1:0-2031 GCA_038249755.1 Flavobacteriales bacterium
ACCGCAAAAAAATGGGAACACCTCACCATGATGGTCGTTTCCATCGTGCAGGTGATGCTGGGAAGTATGATACTCGGTATTTTTATCTTTGATTTTCAGATCGGTAGCAATCCATTTACCCTCATTCGGGAAATGCCTGATAATGTCGGTCTGCCCTGGACTTTGATGTCTGATTATCTGCAAAAAATCCCTTCTTTTCAGGATGGGCGTGGTATGAATCCGCTCCTCCAGAATTACTGGATGACCATTCACCCACCCACTTTGTTTCTGGGCTATGCCTCTACATTGATTCCTTTCGCATTTGTCGTGGCCGGATTGTGGACAGGAAAATTGAAAGAATGGATTCAACCCGCCATTCCATGGGCTTATTTTTCGGTGGCTGTTTTGGGTATTGGTATTCTCATGGGCGGAGCCTGGGCATATGAAGCACTGAGCTTTGGTGGTTTCTGGGCCTGGGATCCTGTAGAAAATGCCAGTTTGTTACCATGGCTTACCATCGTTGGTGCTGCCCATGTCATGGTGATCAACCAACGAAAAAACAGGTCACTGTTTACGGCCATTTTTCTCACATTGATCTCGTTTACGCTGGTGATGTATGCCAACTTCCTTGTACACTCCGGCGTGCTGGGCGAAACCTCGGTACACTCATTTACAGCCAATGGATCCATCATGCAGCACTTATTCATCCTGCTTACCATTGTGACAGGTGCTGTGACGCTGCTTTTGCTGAAAGGCCAGCTGAGACTCCTCTTTGTTGGTGCGTCGGTATTTCTTCTGGCAATCGGTTTTGCTTTCGATTTGCACATTGAAGCGCTGGTGGCGTATCTGATTATGGCTGTGGTCCTGATCATCGTTTCCTACAACCGGTTTTTTCCCAAACCAGCATCTGAGGAACCGCTCTGGAGCCGGGAATTTTGGATTTTCATCGGGTCGCTCGTGCTCATACTTGCCGCTGGTCAGATCGCCCTCGAAACTTCCAAACCCATCTGGAACATACTCGCCCAGCCGTTCACCGGTCCGCTGATGGATATTTACGGATGGACCAATATTGAGGGATTTAAATCACTGGCCGAAGGAAAACTTGCTCCCCACAGCGATGTAATCAGCCACTTCAACAAATGGCAGATTCCTTTTGCATTCATCGTCACATTTCTCATCGGTTTTGGCCAGTTTCTGCGCTACGGGAAAACCAACTTTGGGGATTTCCTCCGAAAGATTTCCCTTTCACTCATTGTTTCTCTTGTGATTACAGTATTCGCCGGATGGGCACTGGGATATGAAGGCAATGAATTCACTTTGCTTGTATTGCTCTTTACTACGTTGTTTGCGATCATAGCCAATCTCGATTACATTATCCGCACCCTGCGCGGAAAATTTGATCTCGCCGGAGCTTCTGTGGCGCATATCGGATTTGCCATGATCATGTTGGGGGCGCTCATTTCCACTTCCCGCAGCGAGAAAATATCAGAAAATGGAAGCCGGTTTGACATTGAGCAACTCAATGAGGATTTTAAAAACAATGAGGATATCCTGCTTTTTCATCAGGATACGGTGCCTATGGGTCCCTATTTTGTGAGTTACGTCGACCGGAGAAAAGAGGGGGTAAACATTTTCTATCAGGTGGATTATTTCACGAAAGTGCCGCGCACCTTTGAAAATGGTGACCTGACCATAGCCCGTGGTGCTGTATTTCGGGCCAAAGATTCTCACGAACCCGGCCCCGATTTCATCATGGATCAGGATCACTGGGAGCTCGTGGAAGATCCCCGAACCATCGAAATCGATGGCATCAAACGCTGGTCGCCATACAAGCCCGGTGAAAAACTTTTTTCTCTCGATCCAAAGATTCAGATCAATCCGGAATTTGGCAATGTGCCTGAACCCGCGACCAAACGTTATTTCAACCGTGACATTTATACCCACGTGCGCTGGGCCGAGCTCGAAGTAGACTCCAACGAAGCCGGATTCCGAACCCCTGTGGAAGTTACGCTCGCTGTTGGCGATACGGCCTTTATCGGAGCCACCATGGTG
>JBBSDD010000600.1:0-2030 GCA_038249755.1 Flavobacteriales bacterium
AAGGGGTAAATGCCTTTAATATCACTTATAATGGCAGTGCCGCGTTGGCAAATACAATTTCTTTGCATAACGGTTTTTTTGATGCTTCGAATAGTCCGTTTCCAATCGACAGTGGTTTGGTAATGGCTACAGCCCCAATCGATATAATTAATGGCACTGGAACTGGCGTTTCTGTGGAAGATTACATAGATGATCCAGATTTGGTAGCCATTTCTGGTTTTAATATGAACAACTGTGCTGTTATTGAATTTGATTTTACGGTGAATTCTGATTCCCTGATATTTGAATATATATTTGCTTCTGAGGAATATTTTTTTTTTACATGTACACAATTTAATGACGTGTTCGGTTTCTTTTTGAGCGGACCGGGCATTTCCGGACCCTTTACCGGAAATGCCGCCAATATTGCGCTCATTCCCAATTCAAATATAGCTGTCGGAGTGAATACTGTAAATCAAGGTTTCCCTTCCAATCCAGGTCAGGAAGGGGATTGTTTGGAGGCCAATCCTAATTTTGTTGAGGATAGCCAATATTTTGTGGCCAATCCACCCGCAAATTCAATTAGTATTCAGGGTCATACGGTGGTTTTGACGGCGAGATCAGCAATTGAATGTGGTGGAACTTATCACATCAAATTGGCTATTGGCAACGCGGTGGATAATTCTTTCCAATCTGCTGTATTCCTCAAAGCCGGCTCTTTTTCCGCTTCCGGTCAGGTGTTTGCCACTGTAGAACCTTCCCTTCCAGGTGTTGACCTTTCCCTTACTCCTTTTGACGGAGTGGTTGTGGCTGGTTGTTTCTCACCTTTTCTTGAATTTGTTCGGCCTCCAGGTGCACCAGTGGGTGCGGTCACTGTTGGTTATGGCGGGACTGCCATTGAAGGGACGGACTATGAACTTGGTCCCAACAGTTCGGAATTCAGTTTTTCTGAAGGTGTCGATACCCTTAATTTCTTTATCAATACATTTCCAAATCCGGCTGCTGGAGACACACTTTTTCTTGAATTTTATGTGAGTTATGAAGCATGCGGTGGAACTGTAATTGACACTATTTCGATTCCAATAATCCAGCCCTATTTTATATCCGGCACGGCTGATGATGTCATTGTAACCTGTCCGGCAGACTCAGTTGTTGTCACGGCTCTGGGTATAGGCGGTATTGCGCCGTATGTCTATAACTGGGTGGGCATCAACCCGGGGGCCAGCGTTTTGGTTGGGGTACCCGAAGCCGAACAGTATTTTGTCTACGAAATTCTCGATCAATGCGAATTTCAAACCGTTGTTGATAGCGTGCTCGTCACAAACAGTATTCCGCCTCCACTCACAATGACAATCCCCCAGCCCACCAGCCCGCTCTGCCCAAGCGAACCGGTGCTTATTACAGCTGTGATTACAGGGGGCAATGGAGAATATTTTTATGATTGGAGCCCGGAGCCGTCCGCCACCAATTCCTTACTTGTAGATTTCATCCAAACGACAGAGGTATCGCTCACAGTCACTGACACATGTGGTACCCAAGTTCAGGATACGGTTCTCATTGAATATCCGGCGTATGATTCATTGCAGGTTACCTTTAACAGGCCAACCGACAATTGTCCTGATGCGCCCCTTGAGCTTGATGCTATTGTGACGGGTGGTGGGGGAGAAGTTCAATTTATCTGGACCCAGGATCTCGGGGAAGGCGAATTTGTGAATTCCGATACAGAACAATTGGCCATTGTGAGACCAAGACCAGGAAAGAATATTTATACAGTAGAAGCGACAGATCGTTGTCACCGCTTGTTTTTGTTTGGTTTCACGCCCGGAATCGCTTCACATACCGACTCAATCCAAATCATTTATCTCGATGAAATCCCGAATGTCATTACGCCAAATGGAGACGGGATGAATGATATTTTCGTCATAGAAGGTATTCAGGAGTTTCAGGATGCCCGGGTGGAAATTTATGACCGTTGGGGAAGATTGGTTTACGAATCCGATTCTTATCCAGCCGGAAATCCCACGATTATCAATTCTGAAGGTTTTGGCGGA
>JBBSDD010000601.1:0-2017 GCA_038249755.1 Flavobacteriales bacterium
CCTTGTTTTTCTTTTCAGAGACGAGATTGTATTTATAGACAGCAGTGTCCTGCAGCTGAGAAAATATGCCACGAGCCAACAGACATTATATACCAGGATGCGTTTGGCATATCACCCACAGATGTCATAAACAGGAATTTCTGCTTAAGTTTGATAAAGATAAAAGATGCTGGCGCCGATGGCTCTTTGAGGCAAAAAAACGATACGATCTCTGTGTACTCAACTATACTATTACTTCAAATCATATTCATCTTCTTGTTGTGGATACTGACGAGGATGTAATTTCCAAAAGCCTGCAACTGGTAGCCGGTCGAACAGCCCAAGAATATAATATCCGAAAGAAAAGAAAGGGAGCCTTCTGGGAAGACAGATACCATGCAACCGCCGTCCAGTCCGATGGGCATCTGTCTAAATGCATGGTGTACATAGACTTAAATATGGTACGGGCAGGCGTGGTGAAACACCCCGCTGATTATAGCCTGTGTGGTTAACATGAAATACAGAATCCCCAGGAACGGTACAGGATCATCGATTCCAAAGCAAACCTGGACTACTTTTCCTTTGGCGATGAGAGAAAGTTCCAGCAGGCCCACCAATCATGGGTGGAAGAAGAGCTGAAAAGTAACCAATTGCAAAGAAACCGCCTCTGGAGTGAGGCAATTGCCATTGGAAATGAGGGTTTTATAGAAGATGTGCATCACCAGCTCAAAAATAAAACCATAGTGGGCAAGACGGTGACTTGTGGCAGCATGACGGTGCTTAAAGAGCCACATTCACCTTATAATACACTTTTTGGTAGTAAAAAGGTGGCTTTAAGCCATAAAAACACCTATTATATTGAGCTAACTTGTAGAAATTAAAAACGTTATTTTGGTCCGACCCCAATTGCAATCCAATTGCAATTGTTAGCCGCGTGCGGCGAGGCGTCAATAAAAGTCCTGGCTGGTGGTCGGTAAGTCAGCTTCCTACTCTACCCTATTCTTTTTGTGCAAAATAGTTTTAGTGTTTTCTGGTGAGTAGTGATATATCTTTGCACAGTAATAGTGTATTCACATTCTCATTACCTTTACGTCCCTTATCCGTAATTTTGGAGGGAAAAGGCGATATTTATGGGACTTCCAGCAGAAAAAATACTTGCCGAGGCATTGCAACTCTCATCAACATTGCGAGCATTGGTTGCGGAACGTTTGATCGAAAGTCTGGATCTTGATGAGCCAGGAGAGGTCACGTCGGAATGGCACGATGAAATCGTCAGGCGATGCCGAGAAGTCGACGAAAAAGTGGTCGATCTCATCCCGGCGGAAACCGTTCTGGCGCGAGCCTACGCTACACTGAAATGACGTCGGTATTCTTCCATCCGGAAGCCGACGCTGAAGTTGTTGCGGCCGCGAACTATTATGAGGGCCAGCAAAGGACTTAGGGAAACGATTTCTTGCTAACGTTGAAGACGGTATTGCACGTATTAGAATCAATCCTCGTCTTTACCCGCTGATTGATAGAGATGTCAGGCGATGCCCTACAAGAACCTTTCCATTCGGAATCCTGTTTCGTGACATTGAAGATCGTATTGAAATAATTGCCGTAATGCACCTGAGGCGTAAGCCGGGGTACTGGAAAGAAAGAGCGTAATGACTCTTCCCAGACTATCACACACCTTGAAATAGTGTAGGGGGCAGGTCTCTTCATCAATTCTCCTGCGCTGTTTTCCTTTGCCGGGGTTAAAAGGATGTTTGCCGGAATTTTCGCCGGACCGTGGACTTTGCCGGCGGTGTTTGACAATTGCCGAAATGGTTGCCGGGAAGGTCAATGCTTTCTTTAATTGCACTTAACCCCCAGCTTGCAGCCTATATGTCCATTATTGGATCACGCTTCATTGCTGCTGACGAATTGCGCAATTGAAGGGAGCTCTCACAGAGAACACAGAGCAGAAAAAAGAAGAATAAAAATAAAACCATAGTGGCCAAGACGGTGTAAAAATGTTATTTTGGTCCGCCCCCACAAGTCAGTTGTTTTTTTA
>JBBSDD010000602.1:0-2000 GCA_038249755.1 Flavobacteriales bacterium
AAAAAGGTGATCGAAATTTCCAATAGCAATACGATTGATCTGAACGAGCTGAGCAAGGGAGTCTATCTTCTTCAGGCCACATCGCGCGAGGGCCATGTCATGACCAGTAAAATCGTGAAAAATTAGATGTCAATACATAGTTAATCCGCTTTCTACTGACTCCTTTCTGATCAAGGGAGTCAGTTTTTTTATATGAAATCGCAGTGAAAGGTATATCCGGGGCCAATCGCCTTTCGGAAATGCAAGTGTCTAAACTTGTTTTTCTCCTCAACTCGTTGAAATACTTCCCAATTTCATTATTTGTATGATGGCTTTGGTTGGCTTCATTTTAATGAATAAAATCATCCAAAGCCGTAAATATTTATTCAGACCATAGCAATATCTGAATTCTATGGTAGCGGGGCAAAAGTCGAAACAAAGGCGGGTGGATCATTTTCCGCAATCTTCGGTTTGCATTGAACCCGTGAGTGAGATGATGCGCCAACCGTTGTCCGTTTTAATCATGTTGTACAATTGGATTTCGCATTGGCTCCATTCTTCATACACGTAAGTCGTATAAGTCACCCAAACTGCGCGCAATGTGATGTGCGGCAAATCCATCGTGGAATTCTTCATTTACGTGCGCCGTGTAAGGCTCCCAAACCGGGGCGACGCGTTTGTCGGTCTGGATTTTCATTTCCGTCTATTTAATCCCGGGACGAAGTTTATAATTTTCCCAAAATTCAAACTCAAAGGGTGATTGGGTGCCATACGAAATGGAATTATGGTGGCATGACAGAAAGTAATTTTCAGTCTCTTCGATGTGCAGGTCTTCAAGGACTTTGGTGTTTTTGCTGGTCATGGCATGTGCATAACTTTGCGACACGGCTCGAATGCCTTCTCCATCAATTTCCTGGGTCACGGCGTTCGGGAAAAAAGGGAATAAAATTCCACACATCAGCCAAAGAAGATTCAATTTGTGGATCATTTTATTGTGTTTTCACCTTCAGGTCAAATAAGACACAAAAGCCCTGTAAGCCCTTCTGGATCAGTTTCCTGAAAAGAGGAAAAACCGGAAAAAATTCGCGGGATGCGAAGGAATGAAATTCACAGGCATATTTATTGGGTTTCAACGCGCGGCTATTGTATCTGATTCCGACCCGGTACGAAAGTTTATAAATATGGCGAGCAAGGTCATGCATGTCGCGTACTGCGATTTTAAATAAAAGGAATTTGACCCTGCGGTGAAATGGGTTTCGGAACAAATTGAATTAAATAAATAAAATAAAAGTCATGAGTAAATTAAAGAATTTAATCAGTCAGGATGCCATTGACAAGGTAAAGGAATTGGCCAAAGACATCAACGTGTGTATGTTTTGCACAGACCTGGAAAGGCTTCCCATCGATACCCGCCCCATGACTGTGCAGGATGTGGATGACGAGGGAAATATTTGGTTTATAAGTTCGAAAACGAGCAACAAGAATTTTGATATCGCGACCGACAAAAGGGTTCAATTATTTTTCTCTAAAGTCTCGGATTCTCAATATTTATCGGTATTCGGCGAGGCTACTATATACACCGATCAAGCTACAATAGAAGAACTGTGGACACCCATTGCCAAAGCCTGGTTTGATGAAGGCAAAAAAGACCCCGATGTCTCCATTATCAAAGTGGCTCCTCAGGATGCGTATTACTGGGATACCACTTCCGGTAGAATCGTCTCCCTGATTAAAATTGCTGCTTCGGCCCTCGTGGGTTTGAAAAGTGATGGGGGTGTGGAAGGGCGATTGAAAGTATGAAGTCTTAGATGGGATACGTCAGCCGTCCGAACCGTGTCACTCCGACGGTAGGAGGAGTCTGTCCATTCAATGTAAAAGATTCATCCTGAACTCCGGCAGGCGGGCGCTTCGCTTTGAATGACAAAGCTCTGAATCTGTCTCGCCGATGATGAGATTCTTCGCTTCGCTCTGAATGACAAAGTCCCGAACCTTGTCACTCCGACCGCAGGAGGAGTCTTTCC
>JBBSDD010000603.1:0-1998 GCA_038249755.1 Flavobacteriales bacterium
AAAAATTACCAATTGTTTGTCAGTAGAATCTAAAATTAAAAATATCCAAACAAACATTTGACTTACAGAATATTATGATTCATCATTTTTGCCTGGCCCTCATTTCAACCTGTTGGCAGGGTTTTGTAATAAATCATAGGAAATTAAACATCTTAAAAAATGAAAAACACTTTTTTAATCGTTGCGCTCGTAGGATTTTTTGCCACAACTGCCAATGCACAGTATGTTGGAATTAAAGGCGGTCTGAACCTTTCCAACCTGAGCTTTGGCGATGAAGTCACTGACAACAACATGCGTGTAGGATATCATTTTGGCGCTTATTTGCATTTACCCGTTAGCGATGGATTTGGGTTCCAGCCTGAGGTACTCTATTCCACCAAGGGAGCCACAGCTCAGTATGACATTCTGTTCTTTCAGGGTGAAAATTCTTTTAATTTGAACTACATCGATGTACCATTGATCGGGGTTTTCAAATTGGGTGATGCCGCTGAAATTCATTTGGGACCCTATATTGGATTTCTAATGAATTCTTCTGTTGATACAGAAGGTGATTTTGGTGACGGGGAAGAAGATTTGGACAGAGACAATTTCAAAAGCATAGATTTTGGTCTTGCTGGCGGATTTGCAATTAATTTTTCTGCACTTCAAGTCGGTGCCCGTTACAATTATGGATTGCAAAAAATCGAAAATTCCGATGCAGCCAAGCAACTTCTGGGTGACGCAACTCATTCTTATTTTCAGCTTTTTGCAGCGTTCCGATTGGGCGCATACTGATTATAATTAATTTCTTTGACGCAGAAGGGGCCGCAGATGATGCGGCCTTTTCTATTTTCAATTTCCCTTCAGCGATGCAATGGTCAATCTCAAACACAAGCTGTTTTTAAGTTTCATAACTTCGCACTCCAAAGAAATGTGAATGGCATCATCAATGAAACTCCTTTCCGATATTCAGTCCAATCTCTCAAAAGAAACCCGCGAAAAGGCATGGGAACTTATGAGCACAGCCCGCGCCATGAGCGATTTGTATGAAGATAAAAAAGATATAACGGCAAAATATGTTCACGCGACCAGTCGTGGCCATGAAGCCATTCAATTGGCCACCGGGCTTCAACTTACTGAACATGATTTCGTCTTTCCATATTACCGCGACGATTCGATTCTTCTGGGCATAGGGATGACCCCTTACGAACTCATGCTTCAGCTTCTCGCCAAAAGAGATGATCCCTTTTCCGGCGGGCGAACCTATTATTCTCACCCAAGCCTTCGCCGGGAAGGCATGCCGAAAATTCCCCACAATTCCAGTGCCACCGGAATGCAGGCCATACCAGCCACGGGTGTGGCCATGGGCATTGCCTACCGCGAATCGCAAGGGCTCGCAGAAAAAAACAGCACGGCCCCCCTCGTCGTCTGCTCCATCGGCGACGCCGCCATGACCGAAGGAGAAATCAGCGAGGCGCTTCAGATGGCCGCTTTGAAACAATACCCGATCGTATTTCTGGTACAGGACAATGAATGGGATATTTCGGCACACGCCAGAGAAGTGCGGGCGAATGATGCAGCTTATTATGCCCGGGGATTTAAAGGATTGGAAACCCGCTCCATCGACGGTACTGATTTTGAAACCAGTTGGAACACCATTCAGGAAGTATTTGCGACCGTAAGAAAAGAAAGAATACCTTTCCTGATTCATGCCAGGGTGCCCCTGCTCGGTCACCATACATCGGGCGTTCGGCGCGAATGGTATCGCGACGATTTGGAAGCCCACAAATCAAGAGATCCCCTTCCGAGATTTAGAAATACTTTGCTGGAAGCAGGCTTTTCGGAAGCGCAACTCACCAATATTGCGGACAAAGCGCGGGAATCGGTCAGCATGGACTACGAAAAGGCACTTGCGGCGGAGGATCCGAGACCGGAAGATTTGTACGACCACGATTTTGCGCCCACGCCTGTTACCGAAGAAAAGGGAAACCGGAATCCAGCCGGAGCGGAAAAAACCTT
>JBBSDD010000604.1:0-1996 GCA_038249755.1 Flavobacteriales bacterium
CGGGATTTTCCCAATGAAAAAGAACAGTACTGATGCCCGGTAGCACGGTATCAAATCTCGATGTGCTCTACGAAGACAACCACATCATCGCCATCAACAAGCGCCCCTCCGATATCGTTCAGGGCGACAAAACGGGCGATACACCGCTGAGCGAAACGGTGAAAGAGTGGTTGAGAAAAAAATACGATAAGCCAGGCAATGTGTTTACGGGTGTGGTGCACCGCATCGACCGCCCCGTGAGTGGGGTTGTGCTTTTCGCAAAAACCAGCAAGGCACTTGCCCGATTGAACGCCCAGTTTAAAGAAAAAGATATTCAAAAGACCTATTGGGCATGTGTGCACGGCCAGCCAGATTTACCGGAAGGCACCCTGGTCAATTTCCTGGTAAAGGATCAGGCAAAAAACAAATCGCGGGTGACCTCTGAACGCACCGCCGGAGCCAAAAAGGCTGAATTGAAATACACCATGCGCGCGCGCTCCGACAGGTACACCTTGCTGGAGGTCGAGCCAAAAACGGGTCGTCACCATCAGATTCGTGTTCAACTATCTGCTGCCGGATTTCCCATCAAGGGCGATCTGAAATACGGCGCCCAACGGAGCAATCCCGACGCATCGATTCACCTCCACGCCCGAATGGTCAAATTCGTGCATCCCGTGTCCCGGGAAATAATGGAAATCAAAGCACCACCTCCTTCCGATGCAATTTGGGACCATTTCGCCCGTTTGGATTTGTGATGCGCGCTACAAATTTTGCACTACTTTTTCTTCTCTTTGTACCACTGACTCTTTTTGGCCAACTCGATGGATTTTTATCCAGTCAGAATGCTGCACAATCGGGAAACGATATTGATCTCAACTGGTCCATAGCGCAGGGAAACACCTGCCTTGGTACGACAGTGGAAAGGTCGATCAATGACGGGCCATTTGTAGAAATTTATGGCATCGGCGGCATCTGCGGTTCTCCTGATCGGGAAGAAGTGTACCGCTACCGGGACGAAAATCTCACGGAAAGTGGCAATTACGCCTATCGGTTGAGTTTCGGAAATCTGGGATTTGTGTTGCTCAACGTATTTTTCGTTGAAGTGTGGGAGTCGGGCCTGGCCGTGTATCCCAATGGGGGAGAAGGCGATCATACCCTGCGCGTGGAAAATGTTTCCGGAGATTATGAGGTAGAGATTTATCATAGCTCCGGTTCCTTCATGTTTTCACGATTCATTCGTGGGCAACGTGAAATTTTAATTCCTTCCGCCGCGTGGCAAACAGGAACCTATATCGTCATAATCCGCTCAGAAAACCGGGTGGTTAATCAGAAATTTGCGATATACCGATAGGCTTACCTGAGGAAATCTTTATTTGCAATCCTGTTTTTGCATTTTCTCACTTTCGTGAAATGCTTTCCTTGAGAATTACTTGCAAGCGCCAAGTTTTCAAGACATTATGTCAGGAAGTTTTCGTTCGTTTGGGACAATTTGGCCGAAAGGCCCAAATAAATCTGCTATTTTTTCCGAATAAATCAAGTGGTATTCGCTTTGACGAGATCAGACTGTAAACCAAAAAAACTAAAAGTTATGTCACTTATCAAATTTAACACAGCAAGAACAGCAGGCGATCCTTTCAACGCCATTTTCAATGATTTTTTTGAAGGAGAATTTTATCCACGCAGGCCAAATGGCGCGAAAAATTCATCCCTGCCTGCAGCCAATATCAGGGAAGCTGGAAATGCTTTCCATATAGAACTCGCTGTTCCAGGGCTGAAAAAGGATGACTTCAAAATTAAGTTGGATGAAAACCTGCTCACCATCCGCACTGAAAACAAAGAGGCAAATGAGGAGAACACTGAAAGATATACCAAACGCGAATTCAATTACACCTCTTTTGTACGCTCTTTCCGCCTTCCGGAAAATGTAAACCATGAAGAAATCGCCGCCTATTATGAAAATGGCATCCTGCGGTTGTCCATTCCAAAATTGGCTGAGGAAAAGATGAACAAACGTGAA
>JBBSDD010000605.1:0-1993 GCA_038249755.1 Flavobacteriales bacterium
ACCCTATACGCTTGCGTATAGGGTCTAAATGCCCTACGAAAACACAGCCTGGAAGGCTGAACAAATCATGACGCATCATTGTGCCGCACTCCGTGCGGTGGTTGCAGTGGGTCGGCTAGAACCCCAAGCTGCGCATGGGGTTAAGCATGGTTGAGCACTCCGTGCTCTACGAACACCATGGAAAGATTTCAGGGGAGGTGCAGTAACAGGACTTGTGGAATCCTGGCGCGGAGCGCCAAACCATGCTTAACCCTATACGCTTGCGTATAGGGTCTAAATGCCCTACAAAAACACAGCTTGGAAGGCTGAATAAATCATGGATTTATTTTAGGGTTGAAGGACAAACATAGTTGGTGGTCGGCACACCCTTTTCAGCAATGGCTTTGAATCCAACTTCCACATTCACAATGTTTTCCACTCCACGCGACTTTAAAATAGATGAGGCAATCATTGATCGGTATCCCCCCGCACAGTGCAGGTATTGGGTTTCATCTCGATTAAATTCGGCCATATTTTCATTGATAAAATCGAGGGGCAAATTTTCAGCTCCTTCGATGTGTTCCGATTCGTATTCTCCAGGTTTTCGCACGTCGATCACCAGAGGTTTTTCCGAATTAAACCTTTTGGCAAATTCTTCGGGAGAAATGCTATCGATGGTATCCATTTCTTTTCCGGCTTTTTCCCAGGCGGGAAATCCGCCTTCGAGAAATCCGATGGCGTGGTCATAACCCACGCGGGCCAGACGCGTTACCACTTCTTCTTCCCGGCCTTGGTCTGCAATGATGAGAATTTGCTGTTTGATATCCGGAATCAATGCGCCAACCCATGGCGCAAAACCTCCATCAATTCCGATAAAAATCGAATTGGGAATAAACCCTTTGGTAAATGTATTCTGGTGGCGGGTGTCGAGCAGCAAGGCGCCTGTTTCATTGGCTGCAGCTTCGAAAGCATTTGGCGAAAGCGCCTGCAATCCACGGTGTAAAACCTCATTGATGCTGTCGTAACCCTCCTTGTTCATTTTTACGTTTTTGGGGAAATATGAAGGCGGTGGCAAGAGTCCCGTGCTGACTTCCTTCACAAATTCTTCCCGGCTCATATCCGCGCGCAGGGCATAATTGGTGGCCTTTTCCTCTCCCACGCTGCCAATGGTTTCTTTGCGCATGCTTTTGCCGCATGCAGAACCAGCGCCATGACCGGGATAAACGATTACTTCGTCGGGCAGCGTCATGATTTTCGATCTGAGCGAATCATACAAATGACCGGCGAGTTGGGCTTCCGTCAAATCGCTTTTTGCCGCAAGGTCAGGCCTGCCCACATCACCGAGAAATAAGGTGTCGCCGGTAAATATGGCATGTTCCTTTCCGTTTTCGTCGATGAGCAGATAGGTGGTGCTCTCCATGGTGTGCCCGGGCGTATGTAACACGCGGATTTTCAAATCACCCAATTGCAATTCTTCCCCATCGCTGGCCTGGTGAATTTCAAAATTGGCTTTGGCATTGGGTCCAAATACGATGGTGGCGCCAGTGGCTTTCGCCAAATCGATGTGACCGGAAACGAAATCTGCATGAAAATGCGTTTCGAGAACGTATTTGATTTTTGCGTTTTCTTTTTGCGCCCGCTCGATGTACGGGGCCACCTCGCGCAACGGGTCGATGATGGCCACTTCTCCCCTACTTTCGATGTAGTATGCGCCCTGCGCAAGACATCCGGTGTATATTTGTTCTACTTTCATACTTTCTAAATGACTTCAAATTTACGATACAAATTTCAGAATCCGTTTGGAATTGGAATATGACCCAGGTCACAGAGAATGCGGAGTGGGAAATTACAATGGCGGATTTGGGATTTACGATTGCCATGAGATTTTAAGATTGGTAAAAAAGATTTTCGCTGACTCTTTCTGCGTGCCTCTGGCAAGGTCCAAAAGACAGCTACCAGAACGTTTCGGATTTGTGGTCATATAGACAAGATTGTTGATAATCCAAACTAAAAA
>JBBSDD010000606.1:0-1979 GCA_038249755.1 Flavobacteriales bacterium
AAAGATGCCGCCAAAATATTCAATCTCCTTCCGAAAAATGCGGTTTATTACTGGTGCCGACCGGATGTTCCGCGCGGAAAAGACGTTGGACAATTGAAGTTGGAAGGTTCCGAAGTTGGTTTGCTGGGAGAATCTTATCCCACGGTAATGGATGCCATGGTGGCAGCTCAAAAGGCAGCAGGTCAAGGTGATGTTGTTTTTGCGGGCGGCAGTGTTTTCGTTGTGGCAGAAGTTATTTGAGCCATTTTTATTTGAACGGGAAGTGCTTTCCGCAAAAAGACATGTTTCATTTTCAGGAAACCGGGCATAAAAAAACCGGGAATAAATTCCCGGCTTCTCGTACCCGGAGCGGGACTTGAACCCGCACGGCCATACGGCCACAGGATTTTAAGTCCGGCGTGTCTACCTGTTCCACCATCCGGGCATTGGGAGGGCAAATGTAATATATTCAGGTCATATAAGAAGTCCCACAAATCATCTAGTTTCGAAAATCTCACCAGATGATTTTGAAATATAAACTGGTACTCGACGGGCATAAAAAAAGTCCCATCATCTCTGAAGGGACTTTTTTGGAGCGGGAGACGGGATTCGAACCCGCGACCCCGACCTTGGCAAGGTCGTGCTCTACCAACTGAGCTACTCTCGCGTGTTTGGGACGACAAAATTAGTTATTAATCTGACTTCTCAAAAAATCATTCACTATTTCCCACTGATTTTTTTTATTTCATTGAGTTTCATCAGTGCTTCCACCGGCGTGAGGGCATTGATATCAATCAGGGTCATCTCATCGCGTATTTGCCTGAGCACCGGATCGTCCAGTTGAAAAAAGCTCAGTTGCAGGTTTTCGTCCTTGCTGTTTTTCTTTTTCATTTCCGACATGCTTCCCGCATGCGATTTTTCCAGTCGACCCATGATTTCGTGGGCGCGGGCCACCACAGTTTTGGGCATCCCGGCCATCTGAGCCACATGGATTCCGAAGCTGTGCTCGCTCCCTCCCGGCTTGAGCTTCCGCAAAAAAATCACTTTGTCCTTAATTTCTTTTACACTCACATTAAAATTTCGGATGCGCTTAAAGAGTGCGTCCATCTCATTGAGCTCATGGTAATGCGTAGCAAATAATGTTTTGGCGCGTGTTTCACCACTTTCGTGAATAAATTCGGCGATGGCCCAGGCGATTGAAATTCCATCATAGGTGCTTGTACCCCGCCCGATCTCATCGAGCAAAATCAAACTGCGGTTTGACAAATTGTTCAAAATGCTGGCCGTTTCGTTCATTTCGACCATGAAGGTCGATTCGCCTGAAGAAATATTATCGCTGGCTCCCACCCTGGTAAAAACCTTATCGATCAGGCCAATCTTTGCGGCGGAAGCAGGAACAAAACTGCCCATTTGGGCCATGATGACGATAAGTGCTGTTTGCCTTAGCAATGCAGACTTTCCGGCCATGTTGGGTCCGGTAATCATCATAATTTGCTGCCGGGTATTGTCGAGATATACATCATTGGTGACATAAACTTCCCCAGCTGGCAATTGATGCTCAATCACGGGATGACGGCCATCTTTTATATCCAAAACGAAACTTTCATCCATTTCCGGGCGGACATAATCGTTTTCTTTGGCGATCCGCGCGAAAGAAAGCAGGCAATCCAACTCTGCGATGCGATGCGCATTGAGCTGCACGGGCTCAACATACAGCGTCAAATCATTGATGAGATCGTTGAACAGTTGCGTCTCGAGCGTGAGAATGCGATCCTGGGCACCCAGAATTTTCTGTTCGTACACTTTAAGCTCTTCCGTGATGTAGCGTTCGGCATTCACGAGTGTCTGTTTCCTGATCCAGTCATCCGGAACTTTTTCCTTGTGGCTATTGCGCACTTCCAGGTAATAGCCGAATACATTGTTGAAGGCTATTTTCAGAGATGAAATTCCTGTGCGTTGAATTTCAGCCTGCTGAATGGCGAGAAGCCTTTCCTTGCCTT
>JBBSDD010000607.1:0-1977 GCA_038249755.1 Flavobacteriales bacterium
AAAGGTGAAAGAATCGGAATCGCGCCTGAAGGAATTGCAAAATCAACTCGTAACTGAGCAGCGCAACGAAAAAATGATCAAGGAAGAAGTGGATGTGGATGAGATAGCCGATGTGGTAAGCCGCTGGACCGGAATACCAGTTGCCAAAATGTTGGAAACTGAAAGGGAAAAACTGCTCAATCTTGAAGAGGAACTGCACCGACGCGTGGTGGGTCAGGATGAAGCAGTAACGGCCGTTGCTGACGCTGTGCGTCGCGGAAGGGCGGGCCTGCAGGACGACAAGCGTCCGATTGGATCTTTCATCTTCCTCGGATCTACCGGGGTGGGTAAAACCGAATTGGCAAAAGCCTTAAGCGCATATTTGTTCAATGATGAAAATGCCATGACACGCATCGACATGAGCGAATATCAGGAGCGCCATACGGTGAGCAGACTCGTGGGAGCTCCTCCCGGATACGTAGGATATGATGAAGGAGGTCAACTCACCGAAGCCGTGCGCCGCAAGCCTTATTCTGTTGTTTTGTTGGATGAAATAGAAAAAGCGCATCCAGATGTGTACAATGTGCTGCTTCAGGTTCTTGATGATGGGATGCTCACGGATAGCAAAGGTCGAAAGGTTAATTTCAAGAATACCATCGTGATCATGACTTCCAACATTGGCTCGCACATTATTCAGGATAATTACGAGAAAATGAAACCTGGCAGCGAATATGAAGTGGAAGAACGTACCAAACGGGAAGTCTTTTCTGCTCTCAAACAAGCGATGCGTCCGGAATTCCTCAACAGGATTGATGAAGTCATCATGTTTCGTCCGCTCGACCGAAAGCATATCATGAAAATTGTCCGACTGCAACTTGCCGATCTGTCGGCAAAGCTGGTTGAAAAAGGAATCAATTTGTCAGCATCTGAAGAAGCAGTGGAATACATTGCCGAAAAAGGTTTCGACCCGCAATTTGGCGCGAGGCCGGTAAAGAGGTTGATCCAAAAAGAAGTGCTCAATGAGTTGAGCAAACAATTGCTCGCCGGCAAAATCCAAAGGGACGAGCCAACTGTCTTGGATGTTTTTAGCGGGCAGGTGGTTTTCAGGAAACCACTGGAAGAAGAATTGGAAAAACTGCTCGCACAGTCGTAAGCGTATCCAGGTTTTTAATAAAGCCCTGATCGAATAGATTCAGGGTTTTTTTTTGACTGCCTACTTGCAGCCATGTTGATTTTATTGGATTGGATCACAAAACAAAATTTGTGATCGCATGAATATCAACTAAGAAAACGAATTTCTAACTTTCCCAAATGAAAACACTGTTTATAAACCGTCATGCAAAATCTGACTGGAACCAGCAAAATTCTGCCGATTTTGATCGGCCGCTCAACGAGCGCGGAAGGCTCGATGCCCCGGAAATGGGAAAAAGGCTTGCAAGGAGAGGAGAACATATACAACTTTATTTAAGCAGCCCGGCCAACAGGGCCATTTCTACAGCCAAAGCAATAGCAGCAACTACTTTTTATCCAGAAGAAAACATATGCGAGGATAAAAGAATCTATCACGCCAACGTGGTGGAACTTCTGAATGTACTTTCCGAAGTGGACGATTCATATGATTCGGTAATAATCTTTGGGCACAATCCAGGTCTGACCAATCTGGCTGAGTATCTCACTGGCGACCGTTTTGGCAATTTACCCACTTGTAGCCTTGTGAAAATCACTTTCAATGTCGACACCTGGCAAGCCTTGTCCCGCGATACAGGTCAGGTGGCCTATTACGACTATCCAAAAAAGGAACTGAGAGATTAAAAAAAGACCGCTTCAGGAGCGGTCTTTTTTTTAATCAAAATCGAAATTACTATCTTATTTCCTTCATCCATCCGTGGACATCGTCAATCTTGAACTTTTTCAGCTCAATAAAATATTTGATCAGTCTGTTTGAAAGCGTTCGACCCTCTACAGGTGGAAGTTGGTATATCTCATCTCCATCCGCTA
>JBBSDD010000608.1:0-1970 GCA_038249755.1 Flavobacteriales bacterium
AATGAGGCAATGGATCGTTGAGCAATTTTGCAGCAATCAAACCTGCCGGGTGAGAAATATCAGCCAGGAGCAAGGCACCGATTTTGTCGGCGATGGTGCGCATTCTTTTATAATCCCAATCGCGGGAATAGGCCGATGCTCCGCAAATCAACAATTTGGGTTTCGCATCAAGGGCTTTCTTTTCCAATTTGTCGTAATCAATCCGCCCAGTTTCTTTTTCCACACCGTAAAAAGTGGGGTTGTACAACTTTCCGGAAAAGTTGACAGGTGAACCATGGGTGAGATGGCCTCCATGGCTCAGGTCAAATCCCATGATTGTATCACCGGGTTGCAGCACCGCGAGCATCACTGCAGCATTGGCTTGTGCGCCGGAATGGGGTTGGACATTGGCCCAGGCGGCACCAAACAATTCTTTGAGCCTCTCAATGGCCAAAGTTTCGGTTTGATCTACAAATTCGCATCCACCGTAATACCTTTTGCCGGGAAGGCCCTCAGCATATTTATTGGTCATTACGGAGCCCATGGCTTCCATCACCTGATCGCTGACAAAATTTTCGGAAGCGATCAATTCGATGCCTTCCATTTGTCTGTTTTTTTCTTTGGCTATAATCTCAAAAACGGCATTATCTCTTTTCATTTTTTTTCAGGTAGTTCACTTATCGTCAAAATTAGAAAATCCTTTGTTAAACCTTAATTTTGTCGCAATGAAAGCGACACTTCGTTGAAAATTCGGGACGACAAGATTCTTGTGCTTTTTGATGGCCACTGCAATTTGTGCAATGGCGCTGTGCAGTTCGTTATTAAACGGGATCGCAAGGATTTGTTCCGGTTTGCCAGCCTGACGTGGCCTGCCGGCCGCGATATCCTGGTACGGTTTCCTGGTTTCCGGGATGTTGACAGCATTTTGGTGTATGATGATGGAGTGCTTTACGATAAGAGCGATGCTGCGCTGATAATCGCCCGTCATCTCGGAGGTGTATGGCCGGGTTTGGCCGTATTCCGCATTATCCCCAAATTCGTTCGCGACGGAGTTTATGATTTCATCGCCCGAAACCGGTATCGCTGGTTTGGCAAAAAAGACAGCTGTATGATTCCTGACCGGGATGTAAGTCATCTTTTTCTAAAATAAAAAACCGTCTCGAAATTTGACGAGACGGCTTCATTTTATGTGTTTTGCGAATTAGTTTGCTGACAGATATTCGGCCACACCGCTGTGTGTGGCATTCATACCTTCTTTGCCTTTGGACCAATTGGCTGGACATACTTCCCCTTTTTCTTCAAAAAACTGAAGTGCATCCACCATTCGAATGGCTTCATCGACATTCCTTCCCAATGGAAGGTCGTTTACGATCTGATGGCGCACCACACCTTCTTTGTCAATGAGGAAGAGACCGCGGTAAGCCACAAGTTCACCTTCTGCCTGGAGCAGTCCATTGTCGTCATAATAGAATTCGCCGGTCAAAACGTCAAAGTTGTGCGATATGGTTTTGTTCGTGTCAGCCACGAGTGGATATGTGATTCCCTGAATCCCACCTTGATCTTTGTTCAATTGCAGCCAACCCCAGTGCGATTGCTCAGTGTCGGTGGATACGGCAACGACTTCTACTCCACGCTCTTTGAAATCAGACAAGCGCGTCTGAAATGCGTGGAGTTCTGTGGGGCACACGAACGTGAAATCTTTGGGGTAGAAAAACAACAAAACGTGTTTTTTTCCGATGAATTGATCCAGCGAGAAATTTTCAACAATTTCTTCGCCATTGATTATAGCATTCGCCTTAAATGATGGTGCTTTTTTTCCTACTAATACAGACATTCAATTTGTTTTTGATTCTCTGCAAAAGTACGCTGAACGTGCAGTTGGAGCAACGATAAGCTATCTGATTTATCTATGATATCATAGGAAGAAAGCGACGGTCTGAGAGACTTTTGCTAAGACACGGTCAGACAGCCAACACCAATCCCAAACCGAG
>JBBSDD010000609.1:0-1966 GCA_038249755.1 Flavobacteriales bacterium
TTTCAAAGGCTTTTTGGTCAATGTAATTGAGCCTGTGGAAGCTCTGTTGAATGGACTTCCAGTCACCCTGTTTCCGCTCGCGGGCAGCTTTATTTTTATATATGATTTTGAAAATTTCCGCCTTCCGGCAAATGTGACTGTTGTTGGGATTGAGAATCCGGAGAATTTTCGATACGTGGACCGGCACGGTGATCTATTTTCTGCCACCAGTGTATTTGTATGCCGATATCCTTATAGCAGTGACCTACGCACCTGGTTGCAAAATATCCCGAATGAATACATCCATTTCGGAGATTTAGATTTGGCCGGTATTGCCATTTTCGAAAATGAATACAAACCCTTATTGACTGACAGAGCCCATTTTTTTATTCCTGATAATATCGAAGAATTATTGTCAAAAAAAGGCAACCGGGATCTTTACAACCAGCAATACCAGCAATACAAAGACCTGAAGTCGGCAACTCCGGAAATACAGGAATTAATTGTGAAAATCCACAAATTTAAAAAAGGACTGGAGCAGGAAGGGCTTTTGAGGGGTTAGACGGTTTTTTCCTTTCAATTTAAAGTTGAATTCAGGAGCAGGTGATGGCCGCTTTGCCGGCGCGTTTGATGAAGCCGTTGATGAGACTATTCCAGAGCCGCAAGCGGCTTTTTTTAGCCACGCCTGCCTGCCGGCCAGCCACGAATGGCACGAATGCACACGAATGCCATGGCAGGTAAAAGAAAAGGGCCGCGCAGCCGGCCTTTTCTCTCCCCTTATATACACCCGGGGCCTCTCCCGAATGCCCGCCTGCCGGCGGTCAGGCAATGAGGGATCTTGTCGTTCGGTGAAATCGTAGGGAGAATATAATATGCGGTTTCCTGACAGCCAAAAACTTATGTCGCTGCTTCGCAGCAACATAAGTAGTTCATACATCTATCCACACATTTAGTATATTTGATAAAATTTAATTCTATGATTACCAAAACTCAGATAATTAGGTCACTTGATCAATTGCCTGAAAATTTGACAATAGATCAGATTGTTGACCATTTAATATTTATTGAGAAAGTCGAAAAAGGACTCGATGATTCTGGTAACGGAAGGATCAATTCCAAACTGGAAGCCAAACAAAAACTCGGTAAATGGTTAAAGTAATCTGGACAGATTCTGCTATTTTAGATTTAAATGATATTGGAGAATACATCGCCAAAGTTTCGGAGAGATATGCGCAAATAACAATTGACCGATTATTCAATTCCGTAGATATTCTTGAAGAATTTCCATTTTCCGGAAAAATGGTACCGGAATATGAAAATGAAAAAATGAGAGAATTAATTCGCATCAACTTCCGGATTGTCTATTATATCTGATCCTTTTAGAATTGATATTCTTACCATCCATCGATGTGAAAGGATGATTGACAATACGTATGACTTCTCTGATAACCTTATTGACTAAATCACAAGGCTTATTATAGCGTGATACACTCAATTTCCCATGATCCTGGCGAAGCGTCTAAAGAAATTACCACACTGCCCAGAACTTGGTTCGCTGCTTCGCCCGCCTGCTTGCGGGCAGGCAGCTACATTTTTTTTAACATGAAAATGAAGGGATGAAGAAAAATTAAAGGATAGGGTATTTTAATGGCTGCAGGCAACCCGTTACTCCCCCAAAACCCCAGCGGTCTTTTCATCCTGAACGCCCGCCTGCCGGCGGTCAGGCAGTGAAGGATGTCATCGGCTACTGAAATGGTCACGAGATTTTATTTCCGAGTGTGTGATTGACCCACGACCCACGACCCACGACCCACTACCCACTACCCACTACCCACTACCCACTATCCACTACCCACTACCCACTACCATTTGCGATTTCCGGTCGCCGGGCGGAGTCGAGGTGTGGTCGCTGCTTCGCATCAGCCCAGTTATTCTTTCACCACCGCAATTTTTTCATTTTTAAATACGCAAATAACCGCTTTTCAAA
>JBBSDD010000610.1:0-1957 GCA_038249755.1 Flavobacteriales bacterium
CGGGGAAACCCTCCCGATCAAAAATCTGGTGGGCCATTGCCGCCGGATTTGCACTCCTGATAGCCTCAGGGATTTGGTGGCAATCGCAACCCAACGAATTTCAAGCTTTGCTGGCAAACAATCTCACCACGGATCCCGGCCTGCCCGTTCCGATGAGTGCTCCTGTGGGAGGTCAGTATATTTTCTACGACGCGATGGTAGATTACAAAATGGAAAACTACGAACTGGCGATTGAAAAATGGAATAAATTGCTGTCGACTGGTCCAAAAAATGATACACTTCAATTCTATATAGGTGCTGCGCTCTTTAATCAAAGCAAATACGCCGGGAGCCTGTCTTATTTTGAAAAAGTTTTAAAAAATGAACAATCCACTTTTCGCTATAAAAGCCAGTGGTACATCGTTCTCGCTTCCCTTGCGGGAGAAAATAAAGCGAAAATAGATGCGGTGAAACCACTTCCTGGCTCACCGTTTACAGGTCAGATCAATACCATTCAGTCTCAAATTCAGGACTGATGAATGGGGTTCAGCGATTTTTTTTGCTTTGGGTTTTCTGCACCATCGGAATCGCTGCTCATGCGCAGGAATTTGATGAGCAACTTTTCTGGCAAAGGGATAGTGCCATTGAAAGATATGCTGCCAGTGGAGCTTACCAAGATGTTCAGAAACATGCAGATGCTCAGATCGCTTTTCTGCAAAAGGTGGGCCGTCCGGATTCCGTATACCGCTATGCCTACAACGCTGCCCGATCCATGTGGAAAAATAAAGGAACTGAGGCCGGTGTAAAACGATCAGAGGAACTTGTCAATTGGATCATGGCCAATGACGCAAATGTCGATCACCACCTGGAAGCGCTCAATGACCTCACATGGATTTACGACGAAACGGGTAACGGAGACAAATGTATCGAAGCAGATCAGCGCTATCTCGACATCTGTTTGAGCTTCGACAATGTGAAACCCATGCAGCTTTCCACGGCATATTACTCTCTTGGTTACGACTACCAAATAAGTGGTGATGGTAAAAAAGCAGCATATTATTTGAGCAAATCCATTGAACCACTTCTTGTTGATACATTTCGCTATGGCGAAAGACTTATTGATTGTTACAATGGTCAGGGTACTGCGCTATTTCGGATAGGTGATTTTGTGCGCGCGAAAAAGTCATTAAATACGAGCTTGAAATACATCGGGATGCTCACCGATTCTTTAAAGGTATCTATGGCGAAAGCCAATGCGTTTGGTAATTTGTCTCTGATATCAAATGATGAGGGCAACCTGATAGAATCTAAAAATTATCTCTATCAATCATTAAGAGCGCGCCAATCTGCGATAACGTTTGCCGAAGAAGGATTTCAAAAGGACCAACAAAACCGGTTTCTGATTTCAAATTACCACAATCTCGCTGCACTTTATCTCGAATTGGGAGACCTGGCCCGTGCTGAAAAACTCTCTCTACATGTGCGCGATTTGCGAAGAAAATTTTTGGTCCCAGACCATCCGGATCACAATAAATCACTCGAGGCGTTTGGAAGCATCCGTTTTGCAATGAGCGATTATGATGAAGCCCAGAAGAATTTTGAGGAATATCTCACATTTTGCGAGTCTCATTTCGGGGTTCGTTCCTATTATTCCGCTGTCGCAAATCAACGCCTGGGCAAGTTGATGTTTCAAATGGAAGAATTTGATAAAGCGATCGGCTACTTTACCAAAGCCATTGAAATTGGTCAATTAATTTCGGATGATTACAGTGGAGATGAAATGTTCACTTCCTATTTGATTCGATCTGATGCTCATGGAGCCCTTGGAAATTACCCGCAGGCCTAAAAAGATGTGCGCGCCGCATTATCCATTTATAATTTGACGCGGAAGCAGAATTATCCCCTTTTTGTAAAGGCCAACATCACCATGTGCGGGTTTAAAATTAAACAAGGACAAAACGACAGCGCGGAATACTAC
>JBBSDD010000611.1:0-1937 GCA_038249755.1 Flavobacteriales bacterium
GTATTCCATCTCTTTCAACTTGAAGAGCATTTCATTTTCCTCCATTATTTTGGCGGTGTTCAGCATACTTCTGGTCGATGCGGTTTCCTCCCTTCGGGTAATGACGTTGGCTTGCGCCTGCTTTTGTGCAACCAATACCCTGTTCATAATCTCCTTCACATCGCCTGGCAATATGATGTCTTTCACACCCGCGTCCAAAATTTGCACACCCAATTCATTGCTTTTTGCTCCCACAGATTTCAAGACATTTGCGGTAACCTGCTGTTTGCTGTCAAGGAGTTCGTCCAGACTCAAATTACCCACAAATTCGCGGAGAGCCAACTGCACCAAAACGTATAGCTGTTTTTCAAAGTCCTTGTTGTCCTGGACGGCTTTCACCACATCGACAACCTGATATCGCACAAAGAAATTCATTCTCAAAGCGGCTTTATCAGCAGTGAGCATCTCCTGACCGGAAATTTCCATTTGGATCTGTCTCAAATCGACTTTCAGCACGGTGGGTTCCTTCAATGTTTTCCAGAAAAGGTACTTGCCCGGCTCCAGTCTTTTGACAAACCTGTTGTCAACAAAGAGCAATCCATTTTCGAACGATGCAATGGTACATGACAACACGAAAGGGATGAATGCATTTCGGCTGATTACAGAAATGTCAATGTCATCTGGAATGGAAGGCTGTGCAAGATCCACCATACGGAAGGTGAATTTATTGAGCCCTTTCCAGAAAGCATACCTACCGGGCTTGAGTATTTCCTTGAAGTTTCCATCTGCGTACAGCAAAGCCAATTCGCTATCGCCCACTTCCACCAGTTCGAGCATCTCTCTCAAACGGCTTTCGCGAATGAGAATGTTCAGATCTATCATCGGTTGGAACTGTACGGATTGATCGTATACATAGACGTCTTCAAGCAAACCTATCCAATTCACACCTTCGGTGATCACCCCCTTGAAGTCACCATTTCTGAATCTCAATCCTACTTTCCCTGCGTTGATCCTCATTCTTTTCATCACAATTTGTATTTACAGTTATCATTTTCATTAAAAAGAAAGCAGCAATACCTTTATCCATCAGTGGTGTACGGAAGCATCGCTTGAGAAAGATTCAAATGCAATCCGGTGTTTTTCCAATCGCCACACTTCCTTTTTCAAGGCCGTCTCTCCACTGGTTCAACACCGGTTCAGCAAGTTTTCATCTCACCGGTATCCCGATACTTACAAAGCACACTTCCGATTGCCTTTTTTTCCTTGCGGAATGATAGGCCGGATGAAAGGTCTGCCGCTTTCGGCTGCGTCATTATTTAGCGAAGTTGACTGCTTCGTTTTTAGGTTTTGAGAAACCTGAGCTGTTCTACCAACTGAACTACATCGACTTAACGATGGCGGGAATCGAACCCGCGACATGCTACGTTGCTTTTCCACTAAGCTATCCCATTAAAGATTCGGGAGAGAGATTCGAACTCTCGTATACGCAAACCGCAAAGCATTTACGGATGGGTAGCATACCGAAACCGGCACTGCCGGGCTATATGCAAACCCTGGCCGTGGACCCACCTTGCAAACCTTTGCACACTTCCTGTTACAGAAGACCTTTTGATGCAGCATCGCTGGTGCATCCAATTTTTTCTTTTCAACCATTTCAATTTGTCAATCTTGCCTCGTTTGGCCATTCAACAAACTTTTTGAGTTGTTTTTCTTATTGACAGGTCAAAGGTTTTACACAAGTGCGCAATCTTTTTGCGCAGTAAAAAATATTTTCGGTCTTTTGAAAAAAAATTAAAGATGCCCGTCAATAGAAATGCATTGATTCGATACAAAACCATTGACAATTGTTTGCGGAATCGATATAGAAAGTGGACCCTGGAAGATTTGATAGATGCTTGTTCGGACGCCTTATATGAATATGAAGGCATCGACAAGGGGGTGAGCCGTAGAACCGTTCA
>JBBSDD010000612.1:0-1937 GCA_038249755.1 Flavobacteriales bacterium
CCAATACGAACCACCTGCGTGAAGTGTTGAACGAGAAAATTCAGGCCGTAGCGGGCATCCAGCGCACCGAGACCATGATTTCGCTAGAGCAGAGTATCCGTCGGCGCATTCCCATATCCGCCTTATCTGTATCTTCGTGACCGAATAATGAAGGTAGCAGAAATTCACGCGGAGTTGGAGAGACTGGAAGCTGAAGGGAAGTCACTTTTTGTCACTTCTTCCTTTCAAACCCATTCTATTCCGCTTTTACACATTGTCGCCAGCAGTGGCCGAAACATTCCTATGTATTCGCTGAATACAGGGTTTCTATTTCCGGAAACGCTGGCTTTTCGCGATCAGCTTATAAATACCTTAGGCTTCGTGATACACGATATTTTTTCAGACACACCCAAACACCAGCAAAGGGATGTTTCCGGCAACTTCTTTTTCACCTCCAACCCCGATTACTGCTGCCACCTGAACAAGGTGCAGCCCACTGCGCGGCTCCTCGACAAATACGACGTTTGGGTAAACGGGGTGCGCGCCGATCAGAATGCCAACCGGAGCCGGATGTTGGTTTTTCAAAACACCGGGCAAAAAGCCCAACGCTTCCATCCCATGCTCGACTGGACCATTCAGGATATTTACGCCTACATTCGAAAATACAATTTGCCCAAACATCCCCTTGATGCACAGGGTTACACCAGCATCGGTTGCGAACCGTGCACGCGCAAGGCCAGTCTCGATGATCCACGTGAGGCGCGGTGGTTTGGCATGAACAAAACGGAATGCGGTCTGCACACCGACCTGGTAGAAAACACGAATCCATGAGAATCCTGATCACCGGTGGGGCCGGGTACATCGGCACCGAACTCTGCCTGAGGTTGATGAACAATCCGCAGATTACTTCCATCCGGATTTATGACAACCTGAGTCGGGGTAATTTTAATTTTTTTCTGGGGCCGGATAAACTCGACCCCAAAGTATCCTTCATCGAAGCCGACCTGCTCGACACTTACTCCCTGCGCAAAGAAATCGCCAAAGCCGATTGCGTGATCCACCTCGCGGCAAAAGTCACCACCCCCTTTGCAGATCAGAATCCCCATCTCTTTGATCAGGTGAACAACTGGGGAACGGCCGAACTTTGTTATGCTTTGGAAGCCGGTTCCTGCCCCAAAATAATTTACCTGAGCAGTGCCAGCGTATATGGTGCTGGCGTTGAAGCCGCCGATCTCCACACCGTTCCCAATCCGAAAACCTTTTACGGCATTTCGAAGCGGAAAGGAGAGAAACATGTGGAGCGTTTGCAGACCAAAAAGTCCATCGCCATTGTGCGCTGCGCCAACGTGTACGGCTATTCCAAAAGCATGCGCTTCGACGCCGTGATCAACCGTTTCGTGCTGCGCGCCAAAAACCACAACCGCATCACCATCAACGGAAGCGGTGAGCAGAGCCGGGCCTTTGTGCACATCCACCGCGTGGTTTCATTTCTGGAAAAGCTCCTTTTTGCAGAAGCATGGCAAACCCACTACAACCTCGTGGACCGCAACCTGACGGTAAATGACATCGCTTACACCCTCAAGGAAATCCTTCCGGAAATGGAGATGCTCTATGTGGATCAGCAGCTTTCCTTGCGGGAAATTCAGTTGGCTCCGGATGCGCATGTTCAAGCCCTTATCGGGAATAATGAAAAGGATTTTCAGGAGGAGTTGAGGGAGTTTTTGGGGAGGATGGGGTGAGGGCCTATTTCCTGTTTTCAGCCCGAAGTAATCTCATCAATACCGACAACAACTATTCGTACGATGAACTTGGACAGTTGATTAAAGACGAACAGGAAAACATCCAACACATCAACTGGCGCACGGATGGAAAAATATCATCCATCATCCGCGGTACGGGCGGCTCGCAATCGAGTCTTTTGTTTACCTACAACCCCATGGGCCAACGCCTCTCAAAAG
>JBBSDD010000613.1:0-1928 GCA_038249755.1 Flavobacteriales bacterium
AATTCGATAATTCCATTCCTGTTCTGCCAAGACTGCTGCCTCCCAATGATCAATAGGTTGACACCACGTACTATATGGAAATAGCCAAAGGTTGAGGAAGTAAACCGACTTCTTTATCATTGCAAATCAATTAAAGTTCAACATATTAATTTTCAAATAAACGCTGGTAAATTTTGTCAGCTTCATATAAAATGGACATATAAAAAGTAGGAAAATTATGGCTGACCACAGTCATGTCAAAATCGAAGTGTAAGCTTCCCCTAAGTACATGACAAAACCATGTAAATACCTAATTGATCATTAAATAAGTGTCTATGAAATAAATAAGAATCTGGTGTTCAGTAAATGAATGATAATTCTTTGAAAATTGACACGACTCCCGCGCACCAGCTTCGGCAACGAATATACACAGTTGTCAACCATATTTAAAACCCATTTTAAGGGGCATTTCCACCTTGGCAGCAGCCGCCTCATTGCGCTTTTTATTGCCTGCAAATTCAGCGCGCTTTGATGGCAAAACACGGATGCATGCCATTACCGCTTTAAAATCGTTCTCATACGCCGTGTCGCCAGATATATCAGCGCCAATCGCCTGGGCTTTGAGGTTAGAGCAAATCAGCACGGTAGAAATGATTGCGCGGACCATTCCGATGAGTAATGTTCTCTCTGTTGCTTTTATTGTTTGCGTTTTCATAATGCTTGGGGTTGTTGACTTGCCTTTATGAAAATGACAAATATCTCCTACTACACGCTGCGATAAAAGACCACTTTGGGTATATTTTGAAATTACCCATTTGGGGTGATGTGTTCCGCAGGCAGTCTTTTCTGACTCAAGGCCAAATTGGCGCTGCGAATGGAAAGGCCGATAGCACTTTTTTACAAAGACTTAACCCACCTTTTGATAAAATGAAAAGGCCCTGCGAAGGCTTTTTCTATACAGAATGAGGCCCAGTTCCAAAAAGGAACTGGGCTCTCACGGCGTGATGTTGATGGAGCCATTTTGACTCTGCTCAATTGCAAGTCACCGCCGCCTGGCTCCATGAGTTTGTATTCTGCGATGATGCAGGCGTGCACCATTGGGATGCATTCTTTTCTAAAATTCTTTTACAGGTTTCCCCATTCAGATTATACATCGTAAAAAGGACCCGTTTGGAATGCTTTGTTCCGGCCAAAAATCAAATGGAGGAAGTTTCTAAAATGAATTGAAGGCTTCCGCCAAGCAGCCGCAATAGAAACCTAAAATTTTGCTACTTTTCTGAAATGAAAATTCTATTCCCGTTCTTTCTGATGTGGTTGATCACGGGTGGAGTTTTTGCCCAGGATGCATCGCTGGTTCCGGGAGATCTCCAGGAATTTCAGACGCTTAAAAGTGATAGTGCGCGTTGTGAGGCACTTATTCATGCCTGCTTTAACAGTTCGCACGCCGCACCAGCCGTAGGAGTTGGTTATGGCCATCAGGCCATCGCGATGGCCAAAAAAGGTGGTTTTGACAAATTGTTGGCCGATGCGCACAACAGCATAGGCTTGTGTTACGATGCATACGGAAAAGCGGACAGCGCGATGTTTCACTTTAAAAATTCCATAGCGTTGCTTGAAAAAACCGGTTTTCACTGCGATATGGCTGCTGTTTATGCAAATATTGGGAACGCCCAGCGCCGCTTGGGTGAATATGTTGCCTCTCTTCCCGCTTTCACCAGGTGTCTTGAAATTCAGGAAGAATGCGGTGAAATGGGTAATCGGGGAGTCGCACTCCAATCCATCGGGTCGAGTTACAATTCACTTCAGATGTACGACAAAGCCATCGAATACTTTGATGCTGCGATCGAAATAGAAAAGGCGCATGGAATAGAAAGCCGTCTGGGCCCCATTTACCAAAGTAAAGCCAACGCCTATCTGGGCCTCAAACGCCTGGATGAGGCAACCCGACT
>JBBSDD010000614.1:0-1896 GCA_038249755.1 Flavobacteriales bacterium
CTTCCATTCACGTTTTACACCAAAGCCATGGTTGTAAAATCAAAAGATTCCGGTGTAAAAGGGTTGGAGGAATCGATGAAGTATCTGCAACAGGGAATCGATTATTTGCGCGAAACCAAGAATTTTCTGGATGACGATGCCTCGCGAATGAACTACTATGACGAGCATGTCAAAACCTTCAATGCAGCACAGGATGTGTGTTTCGAATTGTATGATGCGACTGATGATCCTGCAATGATAGCCCGGATGCTCGGTTTTGCGGAAGAAAACAAATCTATTTTATTGCGAAGGCAATTACAACACTTTACTTCATTGCGGGTGTCGAATGTTCCGGATTCGATCATTAGTCAGGAGCGCGTTTTGGTCTCCCAATTGTCGGAGTCGCGCTCAGCGATTGAGGAAGGCAAGAATTTTGAAGATTATCAGAAAGAATACGAAGACCTTCTTGCAAACATCAAGACCAATTACCCCGCTTATTTTAATCTGAGATATCAGGAAAAAACAGCGACGCTGGATGATATTCGTCGCCTGCTTGTTCGTGACAATGCCAATTTTATCCAGTATATCATCACGGATGATAAGGCGTATGGCCTGCTGGTAAATAAAGATCACACCAAACTGATAAGACTTAAATTACAGGATATCAAAGATTTTTTGTTTGAATATAATACGTTGATTGTCAATCAACAAACTGAATCTTTCAAAGAGGTGTCTATTGCATTGTATCAGGCTATTTTCAAACCATTCGAACCCTTCCTGAAAGGCAATGAATTGCTCATCGTGGCCGATAATGAATTGATCAATGTGAATTTTGAGACTTTAATTCGCCCTGGAAAAGAGGCAAAACCAGACTATCTTATTTATGATTACACCATTTCATATCTCATATCTTCCACATCGGCGGTGCAATACTCCGAATTGAAACGTGGAGAGTCCGATGGCGTCCTGGCATTTGCTCCAGGTTTTTTTGATGACCTCAAATTAATGTACACGATGGAAATGAAGGATTCCAGCTCCTTCGACGAAAAATATTTACAGCGCATTCAGCAACCTTTTGCTGTGCGAACAGCGGAGCAGGTAGCGGGAATTTTTAGCGGAAAAGCATTCACGAAAGAACAGGCAACTGAGAGAAACTTTAAAGATGAGGCAGGAAAATACCGGATCATCCATTTGGGAACCCATACAGAAGTCAACAATATTTCCCCTCTGTTGTCACGCTTGGTTTTGACAAAATCCGCTTCCGACGGGCAGGATGCCAATGATGGATATCTTCATGCTTATGAAATCTACAATTTGAGCCTGCGTGCAGAACTCGCAGTGCTCACTGCATGCGAAACGGGCGCAGGGAAGCGCAGTGTGAGTGAAGGCGTGCTTTCCCTCGCGCATAGTTTTGCTTTCGCCGGATGTCCCAGTGTTGTCATGTCGCTTTGGCAAATTGATGAAAAAACTTCCGCTCAAATTATTGAATCATTCTACGAAAATCTCGCAGACGGAATGTCAAAAAATGAGGCTCTTCGCGCGGCAAAACTCTCTTATCTGGAAGCAAATCCGGGAGAATTGTCCGATCCGTACTATTGGTCCGGCCTCATTTTGCTGGGAGATACCGCGCCACTCACAAACGCCTCGGAGGTGCACCCACTCCTTATTGTCCTTCTCATTTTGGCCGGGCTTTCGTTGATTGTTTTGTTCTTTCGGTGGAGGAAGAAAAGAGCTGGTACCGACCAATGATGCGTTTATATCATCAGTTAATACACTGTAAAGCATAGCCTAATTGCCCTACAGCCAATGACCCAATTTGACACCCCGGGCTTACGCGCGCTGGTGGGTTGAGGAGGAGCATAGTGCCGCACTCCTTGCGGTTGTCCCCATAGGATGTCTACAACCCCAAGCTTCGCA
>JBBSDD010000615.1:0-1893 GCA_038249755.1 Flavobacteriales bacterium
AGGATACATCAAATTGATCGCAGAAAAACTCGCCGAAATAAAGGGAATGACTGTAGGCGAAATAGCCGATCAGACCGCAACCAACGCACGAAAACTATTTAAGCTTGATGAATAAAACGCGCAACATTCTGGTGATATATACCGGAGGAACCATTGGCATGATAAAAGATGTGCATACGGGCATTCTGGCTCCATTTGACTTTAGCCAATTGCGAAAACAAATTCCTGAACTCAACCAACTCTCAGCCAATGTCACTGCAGTATCTTTCGAGAAACCCATTGATTCGAGCAATATGGATTTGGAACATTGGCAGCAACTCGCAAAGACTATTGGGGATAATTATGAATTATACGACGGTTTTGTAATTCTGCATGGCAGTGATACCATGTCTTACACAGCCTCCGCCCTGAGTTTTATGCTCAAAAATCTATCAAAGCCAGTGATTCTCACAGGCTCACAGCTACCCATTGGCGTGGTGCGAACCGATGGCAAGGAGAACATTATCACCACCATCGAAATTGCTTCTGAATATCGGGATGGTGTGCCGGTGGTATCCGAGGTGGCCATTTATTTTGAATATCAATTATACCGTGGCAACCGCACCTATAAGTACAATGCCGAACACTTTGAGGCATTCCGATCTCCAAACTATCCGAGTTTGGCGGAAGCCGGCGTACAAATAAAGTTCAACATACCGGCGCTCAGACAACCTCAGGGAGGCGAGTTCTCGGTTCAATTGGAAATGGAAAATAAAATTGCAGTTTTGACGCTCTTTCCTGGTATTTCGCGACATATTGTTGAGGCAGCCACCCGAATAAAAGACAATAAAGTTTTAATCGTAAGAACATTTGGAAGTGGAAATGCCATGACGCATTCGTGGTTCCTGGAACTTCTTCGCCGAGCAATCAACGATGGTTTGATAGTGATTAATGTTTCACAATGCAGGGCTGGAGGCGTATCTCAGGGGCGTTATGAAACGAGTGCACAACTTGAAAAAATGGGCGTGATTTCCGCTGGTGACATGATGATAGAAGCGGCCATCACAAAGAGCATGCATCTGCTTGGAAGCGGTCTTAAAGGTGCTTCCTTTAAAGAAGCTTTTACTACAAATCTGAGCGGAGAACTTACCGCTCCTTAAGTAAAACTTACCTCATAATAATTTGATAAAGATTAATTTTTTTGGCATTGAGTATTTTTTGTAATTTGGCGCCCTCTTGCCCTACGGAATCGACCAATTGGACTTAAAGGAGAGGTGGCCGAGCGGTTTAAGGCGCACGCCTGGAAAGCGTGTTTTCCCGAAAGGGGATCAAGGGTTCGAATCCCTTCCTCTCCGCCATAGCATGCGCATACGTTTAAATTTTTTACCCTAATATTAAACCCTAATCCGTCAAAATTCAGTAACAACAACTTCTAAACCATGAAAAAAATACTGACCGTCTTAACCCTTTTTGGTGCCCTCAGCTTGGGGCCAGCTTTTACTGGTTTTGCGCAAACAGATGACACCTCAATGACAGACACCTCCGGAGCTCAGATTATGGAAGAACCGGCAGATGCAGTAGTTCCTGTAGAAGAAGTGCCGGAAGTCACAGCCGCTGTAGAAACGGAAAGAAGTTTTCACCAAACAATCAAAGACACGTTTATTGACGGAGGCCCTTTCTTCATGTCTTTCGTATTGATTTGTTTTATACTTGGACTTGCCCTTGCTATTGAGCGTATCATCTACCTCAATATGGCAACCACCAATAAACCTAAACTTCTGCGCGATGTGGAAGACGCACTCAACACGGGTGGTATCGAAGCTGCGAAAGATGTATGTCGCAACACCCGCGGACCAATCGCGTCAATCTTTTATCAGGGATTGGAGCGCTACGATGAAGGTGTCGACATGGTTG
>JBBSDD010000616.1:0-1891 GCA_038249755.1 Flavobacteriales bacterium
GATTTTCATCGTCAAGGGCATCGAGATTGCGACCATCCGCATTGATGATAAGGGTATCTGGAAGCATTTCGGCCAGTTCGATACACCGATCTTTATTGGGCTCGACCAGTTTTACCCTGTATTTTTTACTCAGAGTGAGGGCGGCGTGATATCCTACTGCGCTACCACCCAGAATCATCATGTTTTTAATTTCGATCCGCTCCTTCCCAAAAATTTTATGGATGTCTTCAAAACCATCCGGATTCACGATAAAATAAGCGTGATCATTGGCATAAAAGCGGGTATCCTTTCTGGGTATGAGGGTTTCGTTGTTTCGCAGAATAGCTACTGGAATAAAATTCCGGTCGGTATTGAGGTACGCGGTTTCTCCGAGCGTTTTGCCGGTAACAAGACTATCGTTATCGACCTTCATTCCTATGAGAGAAAGCTTGCCTTTGTCAAAATCTATGAAGTCTGTAAGGGCTGACTCCTTGCAGAGTCGCTTGATCTCCCGCGCAGCGAGCGAGGCAGGCGAAATGAGCTCATCAATGCCGAGATTGCACAAGTCCAGTTTTTCCCGGCTGAGCAAAAACTCCATGTTGGAAATCCGGGCTACCGTTTTTTTGGCGCCAAGGTGTTTAGCAATGATGCAAGTGGTAAGATTTGCATCCTCACTATTTGTCACGCCAATAACCAGGTCGGATTTTTGAACGTTTGCTTGTGTCAGGGTATTGATTGATGTGCTGCTTCCGTTGAGCACCTGAACGTCGAGGTGGTTGGAGATATATCTTAGCTTTTCCGCATCTGTATCAATCACATTGATGTCGTGGCCTTCTATTGTCAACAGTTTCGCCAGGTGGAATCCAACCTCCCCAGCCCCTGCAATGATTACCCTCATGGAGAAAATCGATAAAATAAGTGGGCAAAGATAGGTAATTGCGAGGCTATATATGTTGGAGTAATTATGTTTCTATAATTTCCCTGCCATTTTTTTGCCTTTTGATTACAAGCGAAATCAAATGTTAAATTCCTATTCTTTTTTTCGATCATTCTTGGATTTCAAAAAACTTCTCATACCTTCAGCGCCAGCTAACCACTAGTCCATCAGAATACCACTAGGTTGTGAATATCCTGCCGGCTAACCAAAACCAATTAAACCATGAAAAGATCATTTGCTTTTCGCAAAGTGGCTATCGCCGCCATTGCGTTAACCCTGGGAAGTCTTTCCCAGCCTCAGGAATCGATGGCTCAGACCATCAACATTGGGCCAAATCAGTATGCTTTCCGCTACACACTGGACAATGACTACGGCCTATTCTTTAATTCAACGAGTCAACGGTATGAATTCCGGAACGGGTTGGCCAATTCGATTTTTGGTTTCGACGCCAATACTGGCGCAATGACCACAAATCTGGAATTTGCTTCCGGCTCTGATTTGCGCGTAGGACCAAACAGATATGCTTTTCGATCATCTGTTGCACCGAATGTAGGGCTCTATGCCACCAACACTCAGCTTCAATTCCGAAATGCCGCAGCGGCGCCTATTTTTGCCATCAATATCGCCGATGGTAAATTCGATTCAGATATTGAGTTTCTTACAGGTAAAAACCTGAAAGTGGTTGCTGGTAACTATGCTATTCGATCGGCAACAAGTCCCAACGCTGGCCTCTATTTTGGTGCGATTGATTACGAGCTTAGAAACGCTGCTGGAAATCCGGTATTTCGTGTGAATTCCACCAATGGCAATACGGTTGCATCAGGTACTATCGCAGCCAGCGGAGGAGCTTCCACACAGTGGAATACCGCCTTTGGATGGGGCAACCATGCAACCGCGGGTTATATCAGTTCAGAAAGTGACCCTAAAATCTCAGGAGCACTGGCCACAGGAGCCGTACCGCGATGGAATGGCACA
>JBBSDD010000617.1:0-1888 GCA_038249755.1 Flavobacteriales bacterium
GACGAATATGGCTGTGAACGCCCCCATCAGATACAAGTCCAATGAGATGAATTTTTTTATAATTGCGTTTTGCATAAGCAATCGCTTCGACCAAAACAGGATTGTTGTTGAGTTCTTTTTGATCGCAGGCCCTGTTGATTTTTAGCAAGTCCTGATATATCACCCTGCCAGCACCAATATTCATGTGTCCAACTTCTGAGTTTCCCATTTGCCCTTCCGGCAAACCAACGAATTCGCCAAATGTATGGAGGGTACTGTTGGGTCTGGTTTTCATCATTTCATCTATGAAGGGGGTGTTCGCGCGTTCCACGGCCGATCTTTCAGGATCGGGATTGAGGCCCCAGCCATCCAAAATGATCAGCATTGCTTTTTTTGACATTCTGCAAAAATATTTTTAGGTGAAAACGCTTCACCTGCCGCAAAAATAAGGAAGTAAAATAAAGAAATGGGTATAAGACTTCACCTGAAAAAAACCTGGCCTGCATGGCATGAAATCAGCCTGATGCCAAACGCAATTGTTTCTATGATTCTCTACCTGCCCCGAGGAAGGTGAAAGAAGATATATTTCAGTGCTGCACTGCCAGTTTTCCTGAAAAGATAAATCCTTTCAGCGTTTGGGCACGGAAGAAATACATTCCTGGCTTGAACGCACTGACGGACAGAAATTCCAGCTCGCCAGCAGCTACAATCAATTGCTTTCCGGATACGTCATACACAGCAATGGATTGCACACTTCCCGCTGTGGCTGGCAATCTAAAACGAACGATGTCATTTGCAGGATTGGGAAACAACGTGAGAGATTCAAGTTTCGAACCAGATGATGCACTGCTTATAATACACGGTGCGAATTCGTTGGAAGCGTAATTGAGATTGTCTGAAATGAAACATTGCAATGACTCGGCGGTTGTCGCATCACACCCTACATATTTCCCCAGCGGAATGAGAACGAAATCCAATGTGCCAATAAATTCGAGAATCCGAACCGGACTCTGAATTTCAAAAACCTGAGTTTCAATATCGGCGGGAACGATTGATACTGTAAGTTGTTTTAGTGAATTTCCCTCGACGTTGACCATTTCGGTTTCGAGCACCTGAACCTTCATAGAATCCAAACCGAAAGGATGTGTTCCAACAATATACCATACATCGCCGACTTCCGCATTGAAATTGTAGAGGAGTCCGAAATCGGGGTCTTGCTCTGTGGCAAAAAATACCGAGTCGTTTTGTTCATAGAGATAAATCGGCGGTGACTTGGGCATACAGAAGAACAAATCGGGAAGTTCATTGTCCACCAATTCCATTTTCGCGCAAGCCTGTCCGTTTAAAGTTGTTTGTTCCGAAATTTCTACGGTAGTTTCAAAAGTTTCCGGACCCATGAGTTCCTGATGAACATAAGTATACGATGTGCCGGTGGAAAACCAACCGGGATTTTGAGCCGAAGAAACCAATGATAAAAATGTCAAAAACACGCAGATTGGCGTGCGAAGGACTTTTGGGGAATTTAAAAGATTCATAAACATTGGATGAATAAACTTTTCTCTTTTGTAAAACATAATTATCAGATCAGAATTTTACTTCAATTATTACAGGAAGATGATCTGAGATAAACAGGTCATTTTCTCTCCTATCTTCTATGTGGCGGTAAGTAAATACTTCCAGATGTTTCGTGAAAATAAAGTCAATAGGTTCTGTGAGCAACTTATACTTGTCAAAAGCATTATATGTTCCGGCAGAACCCTGGAATTTACTTTGAGAAATTTCGTGTCCGTAATCCAATTCTTTCTGGAAAACGTTGATCGGATCGGAACCAGGTGCCGCGTTGAAATCACCCATCACCACAATACGCTCATCCCTTAAACCAAACTCTTCGATTTTGCTCAAAATCAGC
>JBBSDD010000618.1:0-1879 GCA_038249755.1 Flavobacteriales bacterium
ATTGAAAATGAGAAAACAGGTGGAGATGTAACCCGGGGTTGGCGCCAACCGGGTGAATCAGACATAGGGATTTCCGCGTACTATGCGGCTGTTAACTTCCGGAAAGAAGTGCTTCAACTTGATCTTACCACCGAAAATCATCGGCTTGAATTATATCAACTGGTCGGGAAAGCTGATATGTTAATATCCAATTTCGGACAGCATACAGCGCTCAAACTGGGCGTCTCAGAATCAGACCTCCGAAATTTTAAAAGCGATTTGATCTTCGTGCAACTCGATGGTTTTGAATCGGTAGATCGTCCTGCTTACGACGTCGTACTCCAGGCCGAGACCGGATGGTTGTCCATGACAGGTCACCCCGATGCACCGCCCGCCAAGTTGCCGGTAGCCCTCATCGATATTTTGGCCGGACACCAATTGAAAGAAGGCGCTTTGCTCGGAATCATTCACAAATTGAGAACCGGAAAAGGTTCGGTGATCAAAGTCAATCTGGAGCGTGCATCTTTATCTGCGCTGGCCAATCAGGCCACAAATTTTTTGATGAATGGCTCCGTGGCCAAACCCATGGGCACCCAACACCCCAATATCGCACCTTATGGCGATCGGTTTGAAACGGCAGATCACCGCGCGCTTGTTTTGGCCATTGGCAGTGATGCCCAGTTTCAAAAACTTTGCAATGTGCTGGAAAATGGACCTCTGGCCTCCGATCCCCGTTTTATAAACAATGTCAGTCGTGTGGTCAACCGTACCGAATTGGTTGAAATTCTCGGAGAGATAATCCGAAATTGGACACTTTCTCCCCTTGTGGACATTCTTACCCATTCAAAAATTCCATTTGGTGAAATTAAAACACTGGATGCGGTCTTAAACAGTCCGGCAGCACAGAAAATGGTTCTGGAAGAAAATATGGAAGGAAAAAAAACCCGGCGATTGAGCGGAAACGCTTTTACAATTTCGCTGCTCTAGGTTTGGCCAATTCCTGTCTTATCAGTTTGAAAACCTGCATGGTATCAGGGTCGCTTAGCTGCATTCCAAATTTGACAAATTTTCCCTGATAAGAAAATCCGAGTTTCTCACCACCGAGCACCCACCAGCCATTTTCGTAGGTATATGCGAAAGAAGATTTCGACAATTCTACAGGCGCAAAATCCTGAATCATCTCGATATAATAGGTTTTCGTTTTTCCATAGGTGTAAAAACTGCGCTTGAGCACGAGGATTTCACCCTGTATCCGAATCAATTCATTACCTCCGCGCCTGAAAAGCCATACCCTGCCGACTTTCCAGAAGTAATAGGACCAAAAAATTAAAAATATAATCAGCATCATTCGCATTTCCCTGTCTGTGGCTTGAAAATACGTGTACATCACAACGACGCCAATAAAAATCCATGCTAGAAACCACGCACCGAGCAAAGCCTCTTTCCAGCTTTCTATTTTTCCAAGAATGACAAACTGAAGATACCTGTACTCCTTTTTGTAACTGACTTTATCGCTGATTACTTTCACAATCACAATGCTGGGAGTGCAGCTTTCGCTAAAACCTCATCATACAGGTGTGTATACATGGGAAGAATGTTCGCAATGTCAAAATCAAGCGCGCGTTTTTTGGCATTTGACTTAAATTTGGCCAAAGTCATCTCATCACCGAGAATGTGCACCGCATTTTTTGCCATTTCGTCTATATCTCCAACGTTTGATGTAAATCCCGAAAAACCATTTTCATTCAATTCGGGTAAACCTCCTGTATTGGATGATATTACCGGTACGCCGCAGGCCATCGCCTCCAGGGCAGCAAGTCCAAAACTCTCCGACTCAGAGGGGAGCAAAAACAAATCTGAAATAAAAAGGACCTCTTCCGGTTTTTTCAATTTTCCAATG
>JBBSDD010000619.1:0-1864 GCA_038249755.1 Flavobacteriales bacterium
AAAGGCAACGACCTGCCATATACCATCAATAAAACGATGATGCGCATCGACCTTCCACAATCTCTGGTCCCGCAGGGTGGTTTTAGCTTTCGCATCAAATGGCACTACAATATCAACGACCGCGCAAAAGTCGGAGGTCGGTCCGGATATGAATTATTTGAAGCTGAAAACAATGCGCTGTACACCATCGCCCAGTTTTTTCCGCGTATGGCCGTGTATTCTGATGTGGATGGCTGGCAGCACAAACAATTTTTGGGAAGTGGGGAGTTTGCCTTGACCTTTGGAAATTACGATGTAAAAATTTCAGTCCCCACAGATCACGTGGTTGCGGCCACGGGTGAACTCCAAAATTCGAAATCTATTCTTACTACTGCTCAGGCCGATCGGCTTCAGCGCGCCAAAACAGCATCAAAACCGGTGGAAATTATCACCCAGGCAGAAGCTGAAGAAACGGAAAAAGGCCGAAGCACAGAGATGCGCATTTGGCATTTTAAAGCGCAGAATGTGCGTGATTTCGGTTGGGCCTCATCGCGAAAATTTATCTGGGACGCCCAGGGCGAGCCCTTCGGTGACCGCACGGTACTGGCGATGAGCTACTATCCAAAAGAAGGCAATCCACTTTGGGGACAATACAGCACAGCAGCTGTGGTTCAAACATTGCGCACATACAGCAAACACACCTTTGACTATCCTTATCCGGTCGCCATCTCAGTCAATGCGGCTGATATTGGAATGGAATATCCGATGATTTGTTTCAATTTCGGCCGTTGTGAGCCGGATGGCACCTATTCCGAACGAACGAAATATGGGATGATCGGAGTTATCATCCATGAAGTCGGGCACAATTATTTCCCCATGATCGTCAATTCCGATGAGCGCCAATGGACGTGGATGGATGAAGGGTTGAATACATTTTTGCAATACCTTACCGAGCAGGAATTCCAACGGGATTATCCCAGTCGCCGGGGCGAACCGCGCAATATTGTGGACTACATGAAGGGCGATAAGTCTCGCATTTCGCCCATTATGACCAACAGCGAATCCGTACATCAATTGGGCAACAATGCCTATGGCAAACCCGCCACGGCCCTCAATATTCTTAGGGAAACGGTGATGGGTCGTGAACTCTTTGACTTTGCTTTTAAAACGTACGCCAACCGATGGAAATTCAAACATCCGACACCGGCCGATTTTTTCCGAACCATGGAAGATGCGAGTGCGGTTGATTTAGATTGGTTTTGGCGGGGTTGGTTTTTCGGCACGGAGCATGTCGACATGTCTATCGATTATGTAAAGTGGTACCAGATCGCTGGATCCCAACCGGCACCATACAAAGCCGTGAAGCGCGAAAAACGAGATCATGACCATCCAAGCATTTCTGCAAAACGCAACAAAGAAGATATCAAACAAACCATGGTTGAGGCAGACTCAACCCTTCTTGATTTTTATAATTCTTATGATGCACTTCAGGCCGATGCCCTCGATGAGCGGGCTTATGCCCAAACCCTGCAGAATATGTCTGAAGAGGAAAAAGCCATGTTGAATGACAAGCGCCATTTTTATGAAGTCGGGATTTCCAATCTCGGAGGTTTGCCCATGCCTGTGATACTGCAAATGAAATACGAAGATGGCACAGAAGAAATCATTCACATTCCGGCTGAGATTTGGAAAATGGATGACACATCGGTGAGCAAGGTACTGGTGACCGAAAAACGAATCACGGAATTGGTGCTTGACCCTTATCTCCAAACGGCCGACGTCGATCTCGGGAACAATTCCTGGCCGGCTGTGGCTACACCGAGCCGGCTCCAGTTGTACAAGCAGCGGGAGCGAGGTTCATCTCAGAATGAGATGCAACGGGCGC
>JBBSDD010000620.1:0-1850 GCA_038249755.1 Flavobacteriales bacterium
CGATGGAAACAGCATCATGAAACAGGATTGGTTTGCCAGACTCTACGAACAGGAACTGAAAAACCTGACTAAAAAATTAAAATTATTTCAAAAAAATCTAGAAGACGAAAAATCTGATCTTGATGCGGTAAGACGTCGGGACTATACGATCTATAAAACATGTCTCCAAACGGCCTATCACAATGATGACAAAAACAACCAGGAAAGGAGAATAACCACCGAAGAGCATTCCATTATCCTCACCCTGGCCAACCAATTGGGTCTGTCAACAGAAGAAATTAAGCTCATCAATTATCTGATCATCCCGGTTCAAAAAATTGAAATTGATGCCTTGCTCAACGAACTTCGAATGAACGGCATTATTTTCTATTCCAAAAAAACCAGCACCATCTTCGTCGCAGATGAAATGGTACATCTGCTGCGAAAAGTGCGGGGAAAAGAGATTGCAGACAAATATTTCCGTCGTGTGTTGCGGCAATTACGCGAGCCTCAAATCAACCAAATTTGCCGGATCCATCAAATTGATTGGAAGCTTCCATTGGAACAAAAAATCAAAGAAGTCATTCTGGAAGGAGTATCGTTTACCAGTCTTTTGCTGAATGATGTGCACAAGGATGGAACAAATGTCACTGACAAAAAGAAGTTCCTAAGCGAATTGTGCGACAAGAAACTCCTCATATCGCCATCTCTGAAGGGTATTCTGTATGAAGATAAAATCAGCAACCTGATTAAATATTTTGAAGAAATCGAAAGGGATGAAAGAGTGGGGATTTCCATTGATGGCTATGACAAAATGCTGTTGGAAATGGGTGAAATTCTGAAAAATTTAAATGCCAAATTGAAAACGGAATTTGAATTGCAGGAAGAACATGTTCTGAAGAGCGCATTTCTCCTGGATTTCAATATCAAACCCAGAGATGTGCTTGAGTTATTGACGACGGAAGAACTGGATACGTTTTGCAAAACCAAGGAAATAAAAACCCGTGGTGACTTGATTGTAAATATCCTTGAAGCCTATAAAGATGCCGAAAATCTCTATTTGGAAAATTATGTAAATATTGGATTCCGGAATTACGCTGCGCTCAAAGAAAATGGGATTACAATCAAGGAAGCGAATATCGGATTGAAGTTTGAAGAACTCACCAAGAAACTTTTTTCCCAACTCGGTTTTCAGGTAGACGAAACCATACGCAAACAGATCAACAACACCAAGGACCAGGCCGACATCATACTCAAACTGGACAACAATGAACTGATGATTGTCGAATGCAAAACGGTGAAAGAATCCGGCTACAACAAGTTCAGCAATGTGGCCCGCCAGTTGAAAGCCTATGCTACCCGCGCCAAATTGTGCAACTATTCCGTTAAGAAAATTCTTCTTGTCGCTCCTGACTTCTCCGATGATTTCATCAAAGAATGTGGTCTCGACTACGACTTAAATCTTTCGCTGATCACGGCATCTTCTCTGCTCACCATCACCGAAGGTTTTAAAAAATCAAAGCACAAAACATTTCCGGATAATCTACTGATGCGAGATGTGCTTATTCAGGAGGAGAGGGTGCTGAAGGCGATTGGGAGGTGAGACGTGAATTCATTGCTATCTCGGCCTGACCGTGCCATCGATTTAAAGTAGCTGGGAGCTTAATTAAAATATACGTTTCAAAAGTTAAATCTATCGGGTTTATTTTGTTTTTGCCTGAGTTCAATTAAATTTCTATTTTCAGGCTATACAATTCATGAGAAGCCTTCATTGTTTTTTCCATTGGAAGTAACAAACATGAACTGAAAGAGCAACAATGGATATTTTGAAATTGCTGAATGAGAATGAAAACGCCATCCTTTGGATAGCA
>JBBSDD010000621.1:0-1837 GCA_038249755.1 Flavobacteriales bacterium
CGACAAGGAACTGTTCGTCTCATCCATGGCTTTCGCCGAAAGGCCCTCCGTTAATTCGGCTTTAAAAGCATTCCGGGCCAGGGATTTCAATTTTGGATCGTCTCCATCAATAACGATGACGCCCAAATGGCCGAAGAGTGCGTGTACCAAATATCGCGTGGCTTCCGCCAAATTTTTATGCCCCTGATAGGACTTCCGAAACAGATCAATTAATTCTCCAGAGCGATAGCCCACGCCCAAATGCCCTTGAAGGATCGATTCCAGATGATCGAAATTTTCAGTTTTCATCCTTACCACAGCTCCGGTTTGTCCCGATTCCCATGCAATTTTGCCGGAAGGCAGATAAAAATGATTGGCTTCTTCAAAATCGTGGTCCTCGGAAGCCATCCAGAAAACGGGGACGAAATTGAAATCGGGATACTTTTCTGTCAAAACCCTGGTGGTATTGATGGCAGAAACGATCTTGTAGAAAAAGTACAGCGGACCGGTAAACAGACAAAGCTGATGGCCGGTGGTAATGGTAAACGTATGCTCCTGAGCCAGCAGATCGATGGCACCGGATTTCAATTTGGCCTGTGAATACTGACTTCGAACTGCTTCGGCAAGGACTGCACGGTTTTGATACGATTGCGCCTTTTCGGCTATCTGATCGCGAAAGGCAGCGACTTCCGGGCGTCTGTGATAAAATGGCCTGAGTTGCTCCGAATCCGACAAATAATCCAGAATAATCTTTCCGAAGTAACCGGTATCCGCATATGGAACGCGGGTACAATCAACTTCAACAAGCTCCTTTTGGTTGGATTCCATTCGCGCAAAAATACAGTTTTCTCACACCGCTGGATGATGGACCGGGATATTTGGAAATATTGTGAATCCAATAATGATACCCCACAGATAAAATGGAAATATGGTGCAGTCAAATCTCCTAGTAAAGGTATTTTTGAATGGATGCAAACTTGGTTGCTGCCACAAATTCCTATCTTACGCCTTCCAAATTATACCATCACTTTATGAAAAACATTTTTCTCAGTGGCGCTGCCCTCTTATTTGCAGCAGCACTCACCGCGCAAGACGGCGAAGTAATCAAAATCAAACCCGAAAGCGGATATAATTTCACAGTCGTGAAAGACCTGGAAGCCACGCCGGTTCAAAATCAATTTCGCACAGGAACCTGCTGGAGTTTTTCTGCACTGGCCTATTTTGAGAGTGAATTGATCAGAACAGGAAAAGGCGAGCACAACCTCAGTGAAATGTATGTGGTAAACCACACCTACAAAGACAAAGCAGAAAGATATGTACGCATGCATGGCAATACGAATTTCGGGGCAGGAGGAGCTTTTGTTGACATTGCCCATGTCTGGAAAAAATACGGGATACTTCCGGAAGAAGCTTACTCAGGGCTTCCTGATGATGAAACGGAGCACAACCACTCCGAACTCGATTTAATCTTGAAAGGGTATGCAGATGCTGTGATTGAAAACAAACAAAAAGGTCTGACCAACAAATGGAAGGCTGGTTATGATGCAGTGGTAGACACCTATTTGGGAGAAATCCCTGAGGAATTCGAGTACCAGGGCAAAAAATACACCCCACAATCGTATGCCGAAGAACTTGGATTGAATATGGACGATTATATTTCCATCACCAGTTATACCCACCACCCTTTTTACGGAAAGTTTATGTTGGAAATTCCAGACAACTGGTTGCATGTGGAAAGCTACAACCTGCCGCTCGACGAACTTATGAAGGTCATGGAAGGCGCCCTTCTCAGCGGCCATACCTTTGCCTGGGGTGCCGATGTTTCTGAAAAGGGTTTCGCCTTCCGCGAAGGCCTCGC
>JBBSDD010000622.1:0-1821 GCA_038249755.1 Flavobacteriales bacterium
AACGGGAGACCCAGATTCCATACTTCCACTTTGGAAAAGCGATAACCATATAAGTCATATCCTCCAAAACCGCTAAAAAGCTTATTAGATGAGAAAAACAGCGTATCGCCCCAGATGGTTGGCATGAGCTCGTGGCCATCCGAATTGATTTCGGGTCCCAGATTTTCCGGATCGCTCCATTTCCCATTTTTGAATTGAGATTTCCAAAGATCCATTCCGCCAAAACCCCCTTCCCTATCACTCGAAAATACCAGAGTTGAGTCCTGGCTGTTGAATGCCGGATAAGCCGTATTGCACTTGCAATCCGAAATAGAAAGGGCATCCTCAAACTTCTTTTTGGAATCGAAAGCGACGAGCTTTAATTGATCTGCCTTTGTTTTAGAAGCATACGGCATCCGGTGTAAGGCCGTCAATATCAATGAAGAGTCCGGGAGAAAAACCCCAGGACCAAACTCTTCATATCTTTTGGAAGTGAGTGCTGACGTCATTCCTTGCAGATATGAATATTGATGAAAATCTGCCGAATCAAATTGCATTACCGGAATGCCCTCTGTTTTGATGGGGAAATAAGTCGTTTCCGTTTGGCGTTCGGTGAGCATGAGAGGTATGGTATCGTTCACCCAGGCTATTATTTGATTGCCTCCCGATGAAAGCCCGACGGTTGGTTTTAAAAATACCGGCAAAAACTCGCCTGCTTTGGTGGAAAGCTGCACCATATGATTCCATTCCTTTTGGTACAGCAAGTTGTCCGGAAATTGATTCGTCAATGATTCCAGCAGTTTTTCAGCTTCCGCAAAATTAAAATCCGAGGCAAACAAGCGGGCCTGAGCCAATATGAATTCCGGATTGCTACAGGATTTTTTGTCATATCCGAGCAAGAATGCCCCGGCATCCTGATAATTTCTGTCTTTGACCATATTTACGAAAGTGCTGCACACAAATGTGGGTGCCTCCTGCTTTTGCAAAAGCGGAACTTTCATTTGTCCCGCGCAGATCAAAGATAGCGTGACCAGATAAATGATGGCGGCAGCAGTTTTCAATAAAAGCGAATTGATTTTTTGGACTTTTTATACAAGTTAAAGTCGTAACCGATAAATATTTCATGAGATCCACTTTGGTAGGTGGCCAAATTATTCAGTGCCCAATCGTAAGCGTAACCAACGTGAAATTGCTCTGTGATATAGACATGGGCTGAGACGACCATTCCGAAACCATAACGATAGCTTGTTGTAAACCAAAATCGGTTTGAAAACAAAGCACTCATATTTAAATCAAACTGAATGGGACCGCCCAGGGCATGGCGTACAAGTACACTGGGCTTCAATGCCAGATCTTCTGACATGGTAAACACCTTGCCCGCAACGAGATTCAAAAAAGTATTGAGCCGCGCATCGCTGAAATCATTTACAGTGAGCCGGGCTGTATTCATGCTATTGGCACTCAAACCGATGTACGAGCGGGGTGCCACGTACATCACGCCGAAATCGAAATTCGGAATCCATCTGTTGGGCTCTGTGGAATATGATCCCGGATCGTTTCGCTCGTTGTATGTGAGCGCGTTCCAATCCATTTGGTAATTTATAACGCCCCCCTGTAAACCAACACTGAGCTTCTGACCTTTCCCAAGGTTTACAGCATATGCATACGTAATTGCGGCCATTGGCGCGGTTCTCACACCAATCTGGTCATTTTGAACCTGAAGGCCGAGGGCCATATTTTTTTTGCGAAGAGGGCCGTGCACAGAAAAATTTTGGGTGGTGGGTGCCCCTTCAAAACCCACCCATTGCGCGCGGTATCCCACATTGGCCGATATGGCATCCC
>JBBSDD010000623.1:0-1817 GCA_038249755.1 Flavobacteriales bacterium
ATCTCTATCTCTTGCATTTGATCTGGTATCAAATATTCATTTATGACAGCTATCGCATCCGTATTGGATACTGTTGTATTGGGGATATCATCATCAAGGCCGAATAATTCTCCGTTTTCATAGAAAAAGTGGCCTCTGGTTCCACTTATGGCTAATGGATTTGATGCATCCCTACCATATATTTCACCCAACAACATGTTATTGACCCTGATTCGTGATCTATCAGTGAAAAAATTTGAAATTCTATCAGAAAAAATCGCAAAGCCCACATCTGAACCTGTGGAATATTCAATTGGGTCGATGAGATAATTTTGAATGATATCCTGACTCTGGTCTGCAGTATATATACGAATGCACAATTCGGACGAAATATTAGGGCTTTCATAAAAAACAAGTACATAAACTCCAAACCAACCTTGATTTGGAATATCCGGACTGGGAATACCAATGATTTCAAATTCAAGGATGTCATCATTAATCTCGACTTGTTCGCTAATATCTTCTATGTTAACAGCGAAATATTGAAAGTCAGGTGATGAGTCGGATAATTCTAAGCCAACCTGATTACCGTTGTTCCAAACAACGGGTACACTGTTTATTACAAACGAACGTTCGGGTGGACGGCCATATCGATGGGTGACAGCATAAGCCGATTTGATTGAAGAGTTATCTTCCATTCTTATTTCAGCGGTTCCAGAGCCTGATCCTGGGGTTGCCGTAAACCCTGCTCCCGTCACTCCACCCGTAAAACATTCTTCAAGGAATAAAATTTGACTGTAGATAAAGGAGGGGGACAGAAAAATAAAAATCAATGTAAATAAAAAGTTAATTATGAGTGGGAAACTTCCTTGGGCATGGAGTTGTTGAAAACTTTTAAACTTTTTCTCAAGTAAAACTGGCACGAACCGTTTTTTTTTTTTTGCCAAATTTACACAATAAATCAATATTCTAAACCAATGAAACAGTTTAATTATCGCATACTTGCAGTGCTTTTATGCACAATTTCCACATTGACCTACGCGCAAAATCCATTTTGGACTTTACCAAATGAAGGTTTTAACAGTGACGCAATTCAAATTTCTAATCTGCCTACCTCCTCTAATAATGTTGGCTATCAAGGAGGTAATTCAAATTATGTCCATGCTGGTATTAAGGATCCTTTTGGCAATATTATTTTCTTCATTGTGGATGGCGAACTTTTTGACCGGAATGGAGATAAGATGGGGGAACTGGTGTATGGCTCAAGTCTTCAAATACAAAAAGGAGACAACCAATTGATCATTGTGAATGTCCCCGGTAGTTGTTCTCAGTTTTATATTTTCGGCTCAGGACCAATGGGCAGCTTCGGAGATGAAACTCCTTATTTTGCCATTTTTGATATGGATGTGCCAGGTGATAGTCCTTATGGAAGTCTGATTGAAAATGCAAACTACAATACCGTTTTCCCTATACAAGGAAATATTATTGAATCTTATGCAGCGGCAGGTATTAATTCCGGCACGCATCGGGTTCAGGGTGTTCATTTGGCATTGAGCAAACTGCGAGATGATGGTACAAGATGGTTGTTTATTGCGAACAATACGAAAGCCTATCGGGTAAATGTTACTTGCACTGGATTGTATGATTCTGGTTGGAGTTATAATATCAATGGACCTTTCCGATCTGGATATCGTGCTGAGATGGAACTTTTTGAAAATGAAAATAGCTCCCTGTACAAATTGGCTATTCCTTTTTGGGAAGCTGATTTGAATGGAAATAATAAGGTGAGATTAATGTCAATAGACGCCAACAGTGGTTCGATCATCTCTGGATCAGAA
>JBBSDD010000624.1:0-1813 GCA_038249755.1 Flavobacteriales bacterium
AGCACATTTCCGATCGTTTGGGATGAGAGCGCTTATTTGAGTTGTTTGAATTGTAATTATCCCACCGCTGAACCTCCCGTATCAACAACATTCTATGCAAATATCGAAAGCCCGGATGGTTGTTCGGTAATGGATTCTGTAAGGGTGTGGGTGCGTGGAAATATCTATGTGCCCAACGCTTTTACGCCGGATGGAGATGGCACCAATGATCTTTTTAAAGCTGTTGGACTGGATATAAGCCAGTTCCAAATGGAAATTTATGACAGATGGGGAAACATTGTTTTCAAAAGTGAGGATATCAATGAGGGATGGAACGGATCGAATCTGGACAGCGAATATTATGCGGCGGCCGGACTGTATCCCTACAGAATCGTGGCGCGTGAACACAAAGGAGAATTATTCGAACTTCAGGGCCATGTGCTTTTGATCCGATAAACTGTATCATCAATCTTTTTCGAAAAGTCTGAATTCTGTTCGGCGGTTTTTGGCATGTTCTTCTTCCGAACATTCCAGGCCATCTTTGCAATGATTGAGGAGTTTGCGCTCACCATAACCTGTGCCATCCAACCTCGACTCGTCGATTCCACCTGATACCAGAAACCTGATTACTGCATCAATTCGAAACTGTGATAATTTCAGATTGTATTCATCCGCGCCCTTGGAGTCGGTGTGCCCGGACATATCTACAAACACATGCGGATTGCCTTTGAGAATGGTAATGAGTCTAACAAGCGACTGAGCGCCATTTTCATCTATTTCAAATTCATTGAGACCAAAGTAAATATGGCCAATATCAAATTGATCCTTATCGGAAATACGAACGCGTTGTTGTAGCTCATTGGTCAGGGTGATTACCTTGTCGCTTGAGGTAAGCCTCACATACGCGTATTCATTCGATTCATTTTGCTTGATGGAATTTATAACAGCTCCTTCATTGTCAACGATGTGAATGACGCTGTTGACATTCAACACATCGGTTTTAATCACATATGAATCGTTTGGTCTTACCGATTCAAACACAAAATTTCCGTCGGCATTGGTGAAGGTATTTCCAATCACATCGCCAAGACTGTCAAGCAACACAATTTTCAACCCCCCCAATTCCTTTGAGTCATCATCTGCCACTTTTCCAAAAATATCAACGCTGAGAATGCTCGTGTCATCGTTGGCGATTTTTTCAATGAAATAATCTTCCGGAGTGAGCAAGATAAAGGAAAAACCACGGTCTTCGCGTGAGGTGACATCAATGATCAGCTTGTCTGAAACATCGTAGAGTTGCAGTCTGCTGCCATTTGGCAATTTTGCATCGGTCACTTCTATCCTGTATGCTTCCTGACCTTTGATGTGTTTGAAAGAAAATTTTCCTTGGGCATTGATCACGGCTTTTTGAAGAATGGCACCATCATCACTGAGCAATTGTACTTCCTTTCCGGAAAGGTCTGCGGTACTTGAAATCTGGCCTTTCAACATTCCGAAAAACTCTTTGATGACAGTCCATTTTGCCTTAAAAATATCGTTGCCCTGATCGCTCCCTGTCCTGTTGGACACGATGAACCCGCTGCCTGGCCCCGTGACATACATGCCGTGTTCATCGTAAGGACCATTTAACGGGAGACCCAGATTCCATACTTCCGCTTTGGAAAATCGGTAACCATACAAATCATATCCCCCAAAACCGCTAAAAAGTTTATTTGAGGAAAAAAACAGCGTATCGCCCCAAATGGTCGGCATCAGCTCGTGGCCCTCCGAATTGATTTGGGGTCCCAGGTTTTCCGGATCGCTCCATTTCCCTTTTTTTAATTGAGATTTCCAA
>JBBSDD010000625.1:0-1812 GCA_038249755.1 Flavobacteriales bacterium
TCGGGTAAGGTATTTTTTATTGTATCTCTTACTTATAACCTTAAACCACATAAACCATCAAAACCCATGTAAACTGACTTATTAAGTTCAGGTCGAGCAACTTACAACAAGGAGCTGGAAGTCTGGATCGGAAAAGAAAAGGCAGCTGTGAAACTCGTAGCCGCCGTAGGAAACTTGCTCTACCATAAATCGGTAGAGCTTGTTTTGTTTAGGAACCACCTGGTCAACATCAGTGTGAGCGATATTCTCAGCCTGCACAAGTACGCTGCCGATGTGGTGGAACGCCCCATCGACGTTTTTAATACCAGCGAGCTGGCCCAATCGCTCATGGAGATGGACCTCGCTCCCTCCAAAATTGACATTGGCAGATTGGCCGCAGAATGGATGGACGAACAGCAGCAATTTGCTTCGATGCACGATTTCCTTCACCAAAAAATTGGTCATTTTGTTACCAACGAAAATGGCCATCATGTCGAACCGCGGGACGTGGTTTTATTTGGTTTCGGGCGAATTGGACGACTCGCTTGTCGCGAATTAATCACCCAGTTTGGCAAGGGGCAGCAGCTGCGGCTGAAAGCCGTGGTAACCCGAAAAGTGACAGACGCAGAGATTGTCAAAAGAGCTGATTTGCTCCGTGTGGATTCTGTTCATGGCCCGTTTCCGGGAACGGTGATCGCAGATGTGGCCCGACGGGCAATTATAATCAATGGTCAGATCATCAAAATGATTGAGGCGCCCGCTCCCGATCAGGTTAATTATGAAGACTATGGCATTAGCGATGCCATTCTAATTGACAACACCGGAGCGTTTCGGGATGATAAAGAACTTTCCCTTCACCTGAAATCAAAAGGCATTAGCAAGGTTATACTTACTGCACCTGCCAAAGGAGTTCCCAACATTGTATATGGTGTAAACCATCAGCACCTTGACCTGGAAAACGATCACATTTACTCGGCAGCATCGTGCACTACGAATGCCATCAGCACGGTATTACATGTGATAGAGAACAAATTTGGCGTAGCCAAAGGCCATATTGAAACTGTTCACGCCTACACGAATGATCAGAATTTGCTGGACAACTTTCATCCAAAAGAACGGCGGGGTCGTGCAGCGGCCGTCAATATGGTAATCACTGAAACCGGCGCAGGTTCTGCGATCGTAAAGGTGATACCAAGTCTTGCAAATAAACTGACAGCAAATGCAGTTCGCGTGCCCGTGCCAAATGGTTCATTGGCCATCATGAGTTTGCAGCTTGATCGTGAAACTTCTATTGAAGAAATCAACGCTTCTGTAAAAGATGCCGCATTGCGCGGTGACCTTGTCAATCAGATCAAATACAGCATTGCGCCCGAATTGGTATCAAGCGATATAATCGGGGATACATGTTGTTCGGTTTTCGACAGCCTGGCCACATTGATCCATCCCGACAAAAAAAGTGTGGTACTATATGTTTGGTACGACAATGAATTTGGATATACAAAACAGGTAATTCGATTGGCGAAATACGTCGCCAAAGTGAGAAGACTGCATTATTATTAGCGACAATCTTTGAAATGAAAAGCCCTGAGATTCCGGGGCTTTTTTTATGAGATCACTTTCTGAGCTCGCATCCTTTCCTGCCCATAAAACCAAGTATCAAGTTGCATTCGAAATGGTTTATGCCAATTTTTTCAAAACGAAGCGCATTGTTCAATTAATATCTCCCTTTACGCCATATGCATCGTATATTTGTAAAATCTGATGTAATAAAAGGAATTGCAGCAGAATAATTAAAAATTATCATATGAAAATTCAATTTAATACCGATAAAAA
>JBBSDD010000626.1:0-1800 GCA_038249755.1 Flavobacteriales bacterium
ACCCATTTTTTCGAGTTTTTTGTTGAGCGGTAATGGGGCGTAAGCGAGGTTTCCAACCTTTCTGTCACCGAGGTGAAACCAACGGAAGTCTTTGCCGAGATTCAGCATCCAATTGGCACCGGGAATAAAACAAACTTTAAATTGCAATCCTTTTGATTTGTGAATGGTGAGCATCTGAATGGCCGATGATGTATCCGATCCCGCCGAACTAGGCTTGACCGGCAGATCTTCCCACCATTCTATAAACTCGTTGACCGTAATAGCTGTGCCACCTTTTTTAAGTATGGTATTGAGCAATGTGACCATGTACGGGTGATGCGCGTAATCTGGACAGTATGTGTTCATCAGGTTTTCGCAAACCTGATAGGCTCCGGAATCAAACCATTGGCTTCGCAGAGCAGGCAGATTGCGGGAAGCCAGAAACTTTTTAAAATCGATATTCTTATCACCTTCTTTGAATAGATGTGGTTCGAAATCAAAGTGGTGCAAAGCAGACAAAGCCCGCATGGCGGTAATCTTCGGCGGCACCAAATGGGGTTTGGATCCGAGAAGCATGAGCGCAATGATGAGTTTCACCGGAAGGTGCTGATCGATCTCGAAGCTATCGCGGGTGCTCACCGGAATGCCAAAACGGTTGAGATGCGATACAATGGCATTGCCATCTTTGGAAGTGCTTCGTACAAGGATAGCCATGTCTGAATAATCGAAACCGTTTTCCTTTGCCTGGTTTATTTGCCGCAACAAGTGATCACAGTGAATATCTGAGTCGGCATCTTTTCCCAGATAGCGTACTTCGACATACCCGCCTTCTTTTTTTGAAGGCAATTGCTGGAATACATTCCCGGCCTGGTATTCTTTTTCAAACAGGGAGCCTGCCGAGGTCATCTGTGCGCCCAACGTGGCAAAGAGGGCATTGTTGAAATTGATAATTTCCGAAAGGCTGCGGTAATTTATGCTCAGATTCAGAATTTTGGCACTTCGGATCAAGCTTTCTCTGGTAAACGGGTCAATTGCGATATTAAATTCATCCAAAAGTGGAAGACTTATCAATTGCTCCGCACGACCACCGCGCCACCGGTAGATGCTTTGTTTGGCATCTCCCACCACCAGACTCGTATTGCCCCGGGCGAGCGACTCTTCTACGAGCGGCAGGAGGTTGAGCCATTGCAGGGTGGAGGTATCCTGAAACTCGTCGATGAGGATGTGGTGAAACCGATTGCCGAAATTTTCATACAAAAATGCCACCGGCTCTTCGCGCAAAGCTTCCGATACAATTCGGTTGAAATAAGATATTGGCAGGATGTTTCTCTCGTTTCGTATCTCTTCCAGCGCACTTGCGAGGTCGCCCAACACCGCGATCAGGTCAATCTGATTCAGGATTGTTTTGTGAAGGAGATAATCCCCAAAGCCTTTTTCATTCAGTTGAAAAGCAGCCTCAAGACGGGCTTCAAGTTCTGCTGTATGGCTGGAAATGAGGGCTCTCGCTCCGGCAGATGCTTTGGTGTGGGCCCAATCCAGGCCTTTGCTCTTTTCCTGTGTCGGCGTGCATTCAATGCACTCGCCGCCAAATTTTGTCATTTTACGGAAGTAGCTGAGCCAACTATTGGATTTGCCTGCGAGGTCGGCCTCGGAAATGCCTACGGAATCAATCCAACTGAGGGTTTCTTCACCCATCGTTTTTACAGCCTTTTCGTACGCCCGGGTTTGTGTGCGCAAAAATTTAATGATATCCGGATACTCCGTTTTGTCGAAAGACTGGAGAGCGGCGAGCGGCTCCAGCGCGTCCTCGCTGAGGATAAG
>JBBSDD010000627.1:0-1748 GCA_038249755.1 Flavobacteriales bacterium
CCTGCATTCCAAAGCAAAAGAATATATAGCAGCAGGCCATTTGCGTGAAGCGTGGCTCACTCTGCTAAGTTTTAACAATTAAAAATTTAAACCATGTTCTCAATTACAGGAAAACTTATCGTGAAGAACGATACCGAAAAAATCAAAGACACGTTCAGAAAACGTGAATTTGTAATCAGCGACGAAAGCAGTCAGTATCCACAGGAAATTATTTTCCAGTTGATCCAGGACAAATGTGATTTGCTCGACCCATTTAAAGTGGGCGAAGAAGTTAAAGTGAATTTTAATCTGCGCGGAAGACGGTGGGAAAATCCCACTTCTGGAGAAACGCGTTTCTTTAATTCATTGGATGCATGGCGTTTGGAAAAAGCGGGGGCCGCGGCACCGATAAACCACGATTTGCCGCCTATGCCGCATGAGGAGCCTGCCAATATTTCAAATGACGACAGCGACGATTTGCCGTTCTGATCGATTGATCATTCGAATGAAACGAAAGCCGCAGAGAAATCTGCGGCTTTTTTATCAACCGGCTGCACGTGTATCCATGCTGTCGCGCAAACCGCTACCGATCAACATAAATGCGAGCACCAGGACCACAATACACAAGCCCGGCAAAATTGCGAGATAAGCCATATCAGTGGTGATGTAAGCGTAGTGTTCCTTGATCATCTGCCCCCACGACGCCATCGGAATCTGGGCGCCAATACCCAAAAAGCTCAAGCCGGCTTCAAGCAAAATGGCCGAAGCAAAGTTGGCCGCAGAGATCACGATTACCGGTCCGAGAATATTGGGAATGACATGGCGGTATATGATCCGGGTATGGCTGTAACCAAGCGCCCGTGCGGCTTCAATGTACTCCATGTTTCGCAAAGACAATACCTGTCCACGCACCACCCTGGCCACTTCCACCCACATGGTAAGTCCGACGGCGATAAAGACCTGCACAAAACCTTTGCCCAAAGCAAAGGTGATCGCGATCACCAAAAGCAAGGTCGGAATAGACCAAACCACATTGATGAGCCAGGTAATCAGGTCGTCGACCCAGCCACCGAAATAACCCGCCATGGCGCCGAGGCCAATACCGAGAATGAGGGATATCAAGACCGAAATAAGTCCTACGGAGAGGGAGACAATCGTGCCTGCCATGAGCCTGCTCAACATATCACGCCCAAATTTATCCGTTCCCAAAAGAAATCGCTTGGTGTAAATCGCTTTTTCGCGCACCTCTGCCTGCATTTCATCACGCGAAAGATAATGGATGACACCCTGCAAATCAGTAATGCTGTGATTCAGAGCAAGTTCCCCGACCTGCGTCAAATCAATCGGCCAAAGCACATCAGCGAGCAAATATTTAAAGGGCAAACCTTTGATATCCATTTGCCCGCCATAGGTGTACCCAAAAACGGAATCACCGACAATTTCGTAGCTGTGGAGGGCGATTTCGCTGTAAAGCGGAACTTCCCCTCCGAAAAAAAATCTGCTCCAAACTGGTGAACTTTCCACATTCTTTCTGACCTTGAGTACTTCGACAGAAAAATTGACATTTTTTCTCGAAAGAGATAGATTCTGTGAATTGGCATCTTTGGAGGAATCCGGGCGTACCAGTGCGCCCAAAACGGCTATCAACAGGGCCAGTGACAGAATAATCAATCCGGCCACAGCACCCTTGTTGCGGCGAAATTTCCTCCAGGCCAATTGGGCGGGGGAAGCGGATGTGTGGTCGTTAATCATTTAGAAAAACTACTTCC
>JBBSDD010000628.1:0-1727 GCA_038249755.1 Flavobacteriales bacterium
CCCATTGCCACTGGTTTTGGCAGTTATATTCTTTTTATCCGGTGCGTATTCGAAAAGAGAATTCTTATTTCGAGTGTCATCCAGCGCGATAAGAAAATCTTCCGCCCATTTCTCCACACTGTGGAATTTCAAGCGTTTTTGAAGAATATTCATCCGTGATTTTTGCTCTTCAACAGGCATTTCCAAGGCCAGTTTCAGGGTGTCGGCAATTTGTTCAAAATTGCTCGGATTGATGAGCAGGGCTTCCGACATCTCCTTTGCCGCACCGGCCATTTCGCTCAGCACGAGTACACCATCCTGATTGACACGTGAAGCGACAAATTCCTTGGCCACAAGATTCATACCGTCGCGAAGGGGATTGATTAACGCCACATCTGATGAAACATAGAGATCTATCAGATTTTCAAAGGGCATCGACCGGTAAAAATACCAAATAGGGGTCCAGTTGACCGTGCTGAATTTCCCATTGATCTGCCCGACGAGCTCATCGGTTTCCCGCTTCAGGAGCTGGTATTGCGGTACATTCGACCGCGACGGTACCGTAAGCATTATCAAATGTACTTTTTCTTTAAACTGCGGATATTTGTTAAGAAAATGTTCGAAAGCCTTGATCCTGTTTGGGATGCCTTTGGTGTAATCCATCCGGTCAATGGAAATGATCAGCTGGGCTTCCTCAGATGTTTCTATATGATCTTCCAAACGTTTGAGCATCGACGATTTATTACCAAAATCCTGGTTCTTATGACGGAGGGCGGCATTGTAAAATTTATCAAAATCGATTCCCATGGGAAAAGAGCTTACCCTGACTGTTTTGTCGCGGTATTTTATCGCACTGTACTTTACCTCCAGATTAAGAATACGTTTAACAGAACTCATGAAATGGCGCTCGTAATCGTACGTGTGAAATCCGATCAAATCTGCCCCAAGCATACCTTTCAATAGTTCTTCCCTCCAGGGAAAAGTGCGAAAAATTTCATAAGATGGGAATGGTATATGCAGAAAAAAACCAATAGCCACATCAGGATTTTTATCACGGATCATTTTCGGAACGAGCATGAGTTGATAGTCGTGTATCCAGATACGGTCTCCATCTTCCACTTTTTCAAGCACCTTATCGGCAAATTTTTGATTTACCGCTTTATATGCCTCCCATTCACTGCTATCAAATTCGGCATATTCCATAAAATAATGGAATAAAGGCCAAAGGCTTTTGTTGCTGAATCCGAGATAAAATTTGTCAATTTCATCCTGGTTCAAATGCACGGCATCGCATTTGGCCTCGCGTAATTCTTTGTTTATTTTTTGGGACAATTCGGGATTTAATTCCTCTTCGGTGATGCCCGACCAACCGATCCATATGCTGTTTCCTTCGTCGTGAATTGATTTCAAGCCTGTCGCCAGACCGCCTACACTCTGTTCAACTTCAATCTCTTCATTTCGCAAACTGAGCTGCAATGGCAATCTGTTTGAAACGATGATTGTTTTACCCATTTGATTTGTTTTTCATAATCGGTCCAATATTCAGGCCAGCGAATGCCAAAAATTTGTTATGGAAAAATTTATTTTTTCTAATCAACTGCCTGTCAGGATGTCACCTCCGAACCAAATAAAATGGGAGTAAGGTTATATTCTTCAGGAAAATACCCTGGCATTCGCTCGCATCTTCCGCGTGAGAGTTTATGGTAAGCGGAGGGCGAAACTTACCTTCTTCCCTGCGATTATCATTC
>JBBSDD010000629.1:0-1717 GCA_038249755.1 Flavobacteriales bacterium
AAACTTGAGTAAATAATGAAGGGGATCAGCGAATAAATTCCATAACCGTTTTTCTGATGATCCGGACACATTCTAACAATTGCTCTTCGGTCATCACCAAAGGCGGAGCAAATCTGATAATATTTCCATGTGTTGGTTTGGCCAAAAGCCCATTGTCGCGCAATGCCAAACAGATGCGCCATGCGGTGTCGCTGTCCTGGGTGTCGTTAATCACCACGGCATTCAACAATCCTTTTCCCCGCACGAGCTTGAGCAGTGGTGATTCATGCACCAATTTCTCCATTTCGGCCCGGAAAATCTTCCCGAGTCGACGCGCATTTTGCGTAAGCTTCTCATCAATAATTACTTCGAGCGACGCTTTGGCAACGGCACAAGCCAGCGGATTTCCTCCAAAAGTAGATCCGTGCTGACCGGGTTTTATGACATTCATGATGTGGTCATTTGCCAGAACAGCCGAAACTGGGTAGACACCGCCCGACAACGCCTTGCCCAAAATAAGGATGTCGGGAGTTACAAAGGTCGGCTGTCTTTCGCATTGTGCCTGGCAGGTGCAGTTTCCGCATACCGCGAGCAGACTACCGGTGCGACCTATGCCGGTTTGTACTTCGTCTGCTATGAACAGCACATTCTTTTCCTTGCATAGTTTTGCGGCTTCCGCCAAATAATTTTCTGCCGGCACGTATACCCCTGCTTCACCCTGTATTGGCTCCACCAGAAAACCCGCTACATTTTCGTCTTTCAATGCCTCTTTCAGCGCAGAAATATCATCGTAAGCCACTTTGATAAAACCTTCGGTAAATGGTCCGAAATTCTTCCGGGCACCTTCATCATTGCTGAAGCTGATGATCGTCGTGGTGCGGCCATGAAAATTGTTGCTGCAAACGATGATTTTTGCCTTGTTTTCATCTATGCCTTTTCGCTCATAAGCCCATTTTCGCGTGAGTTTTATCGCGGTTTCCACACCTTCAGCGCCCGAGTTCATCGGCAGCACTTTGTCAAAACCGAAATAACCCGTTATAAATTTGGCGTATTCACCAAATTCCTCACTGTGAAAAGCCCTGGATACGAGGGTAAGCTTTTCGGCCTGGGTTTTTAGCGCCCCAATGATATGCGGATGGCAGTGGCCCTGGTTAACAGCTGAATAGGCTGATAAAAAATCAAAATATTTTTTTCCGTCAACATCCCATACATAGACGCCTTCTCCACGCTCGAGGACCACCGGTAAGGGGTGATAATTATGAGCGCTGTATTGGTTTTCAGTTTCGATTGCGCGATTCGTCGCGGTTTTTGATTCCAGCGTTTCCATAGGTATGCGTGTTGATGGTTTATAAAAATTGAACTTTGCAAAGGTCACCGAAATCTTCATATCCACCAAATTTCCTTTCCTTTGCGGGTTCGTTTTAATGGAAATAAAACACATTGGATAAAAGAAAATACAAACGCGGAGATGAAATTGAGCTGACCATTTCCAAAATGGCTTTTGGTGGTCAGGGCATTGCCAAAATTCCTACCGAATCAGGCGAAATGGTGGCTTTTGTGCCAAACACCATCCCCGGTCAGGTGGTGAAAACCAGAATAGCCAATGTGCGAAAAAACCATCTTGAGACGAAACTGCTCCATGTGATCCAATCCAGTGCCGATGAGGTATCTATTCCTTATCAGCCTATTGCCGGAGCGCCTTACGCTACATTGCCGGTATCCATCCAGGAAAAATATA
>JBBSDD010000630.1:0-1707 GCA_038249755.1 Flavobacteriales bacterium
GTATTGGTTATCGACGAAATTTCGATGGTTCGGGCAGATGTATTAGACGGCATCGACAAATTTTTGCGGGTGAACCGGGAAGATTTTCGACCATTTGGCGGCGTGCAAGTCGTATTTTTTGGTGATTTGTTTCAGCTGCCCCCGGTTGTCACCCGCGACCCTGTGGAAGCGTCCTATTTTACGGATTATTACCAATCGCCCTATTTCTTCTCTGCACAAATAATGCAGGATCCTGATTTTCAGTTGGATACACTGGAACTCAGAAAGGTTTACCGCCAAGAATCCCGACACTTCCTGCGCTTGTTAGAAGCCGTTCGTGTCAATAATTTCGATTTTGATGACCTGGAAGATTTGAATGAGCGCTACCGACCGGATTTTCCGGAAACGGAGGGCTATATCACGCTTTCAGCCCGAAATGTAACCGCAGACCGTATCAATCAGCGCGAGCTTAGCTTGCTTGAAACCGAGGAATTTGAATTTATCGCCACCGTACAAGGTCTCTTTGACCCCGTGTTATATCCCACAGACTTTGGTCTGCGCCTGCGTCAAGGGGCACAGGTGATGTTTGTGCGCAACGACCAGGAAGAACGCAAGTTTGTAAACGGCACTATTGGCAAGATCATCCAGATTGAATCGAACAAAATTGTGGTGGAAACAGAAGATTTGCTGGGCAACAAACGCAGCATTGAAGTACCTAAAATTGAATGGGAAATTATCCGCTACAAAGGCGGCCCCACCGGAAGTCTGGAAACGGAAACCATTGGATCATTCACACAGTATCCAATCAAATTGGCCTGGGCCATCACCATTCATAAAAGTCAGGGAAAGACCTTCGACCGTTTGTTGATTGACCTTGGCGGCGGCGCCTTTGAGCATGGGCAACTGTACGTGGCGCTCAGCAGGTGCCGTACACTGGAAGGCATTGTTTTGCGGCAGCGCATCCGGCCACAGGATGTGATCACGGATGAACGGGTGGTGGAATTTTATGAGCGGAATTTCGAGTAGATGGTATGATTTTGTAAATCAAGGATAAATTATGACAGTTACAATTCAGATCAATACACCCGAAGATTTTAAATTAATGGAACCACTGCTACGTCTTATCAGGGAGCAGGGTGGAGCTATTCAAGTATCAACTGACTCACTTGCAAAATCAGAAAATCCCGAAAAGAAATCAAAAGGACTGGCTGAAAGATTGCACGGCATTGTAAACCTTCCAAATAGCTTTGACTATAAAACATTTATGGCAGCGGAACTTTTGAAAAAACACGTGTTATCAATTTGCAATATCGCCTACATTCTATGAAAGCTTTCTCCTGATATTGATATTCCTACAGTACTTACTGACATGAGCGCTCTCACAACGCTTACACCGATTGACAACTTAGTTATTTCTGCTGCCTTAAAAAGCGCATGCAAGGACTTTGAGGATGCGGTGCAACATTTCAGTGCACTCCAATACAATGTAATGACCCATATTCCGACGCGAAATCCTAATGATTTTATTCTGAGTAAAATACCTGTTTTTACACCAAAGGAATATTTGGAAAGTAAGAAGCATTAGCTCAATCTACCTTAGCCTTTCTTAGGGCAATCTCCTTCAAAATCATCTGCGCCAGCTTCAACGCCGCCACGCCATCCTCTAAGGTCACCACAGGAGCCTGGTTTTTGGAAATCGCTTCATGAAAGCTTCTTAATTCCTCCTCA
>JBBSDD010000631.1:0-1701 GCA_038249755.1 Flavobacteriales bacterium
AAAATAGCGAATAGCCCTTGAAAAACCACCCGGCATACATGCATATTATTTGTTGTGATACGGCGGATGCTGAAGCACAGCGACAATGACTTCCGCATCATTCTCTTGGGACCACGTCGGGTCTTATCACACACCGAAACCCCAAATGAGGCATCCCGGAATCTTCAGAGGTAGCCTCCCTTGCGGTTGGCCGGTAATTTTCGCAATACGACACATGGCATAAATACGAACCACCTTTGATGACACGTTTGTTTCCCGCATGCGGTTCGCGGGAATCGAAGCTGCGCTTTGGTCCGGAGGGATTGCGACAGAGTTTGTGACCCGCGAGTTCGCGGTAATAATTTTCATCAAAAAGATCACCAGACCACTCCCAGACATTGCCTGCCATATCGTATAGGCCGTATCCGTTTGGCGCAAAAGATGCCACAGGCGCTGTTCCCGCAAAACCATCTAAAGCACTGTTTTCATTGGGAAAATTTCCCTGCCAGATATTTGCCAGATTTGGATTTACCAAAGGATCTTCTTCTCCCCAGGAAAAACGTGCGTCATTCAAACCACCTTTTGCAGCGTATTCCCATTCCGCTTCCGTTGGCAGGGAGCCTCCCCGCCTTTGACAATAGGTCTGAGCGTCTGCATAAGCGATGTGAACTACGGGATGGTTCGGGTTTTTTCAAAACTATTTTCACCGCCATCCGGATGTTTCCAGTTGATATCCGTTTTCCACATCCACCATTGGGTTTGATTATCAAGTGATACGGGAGACTCAGGAGGGAAAAAAACCAGACTTCCCGCTGCGAGAAGTGAATCTGCGGGTTTGGGAATTCCCAGAGGAAGTTGTTGGCGCATTTCTTAACAATCAATCGCTTTTTCTGCGATTGTAATATATTTCGAGGCATTTACAAATGTCAGAAATTGGGCATTCGTGACTTCGGTAGAATCCATAAAAAATCCGGCCACTTGAACCTGATGAGGAGGATATTCCCGCTCATATTCGCCAGGTATCTGGGCTCCGCGCGTAAACTCGCCTCCGGGAATCCAGACCATGCCCTTGGATGCAACAATGTCCCCTTTCAAATTTTCACTTTTTGCTTCTGGCATTTTCTCTTTGCAGGATGAGCAAATCAGCGATGGGAGTAGACATATGGACAGAACATGAATTCTCCGTCTAAACAAGATCATAGATTCCGGGATTTTTCTGAATAACAGATTGACATCAAAAGTATGGATTTGAATGTGCGATTTGATTTGATCAAATTTTATAAGCCACATTTAGCAAAGTGAGTAAAAGTATAACTCTGTATAATTCACAATTTTCATTTTCTTTGCCGGCATGAGTTCAATTTTTGTATGGTTATGTGTCAATTGGTTTAAGCTGAAGGGATGGCGCATTCCGCGGGTAGTTCCTGTGGACCTGAAGCAATACGTACTTGTGGTGGCGCCGCATACCAGCAATGTTGATTTTCCGATAGGAATAGCCGCCCGCAAGATCATGCACCTCAATGCAAAATATGTCGCCAAGAAAGAACTTTTCAAATTTCCCGTGAGAAACACCCTTCTAAAACTTGGAGGTTATCCCGTAGACAGATCAAAAAAAACGAGTTTCGTTGAAAAAGTTGCGGCTCTTTTTGATAAGTATGATGACTTTGCTGTATGTATAACGCCTGAAGGAACGCGAAGTAGGGTCACTACCTGGAAGACCGG
>JBBSDD010000632.1:0-1699 GCA_038249755.1 Flavobacteriales bacterium
ATGTGAAAACTGGATTCCACCGGATACAGGCGGCTGTGATATGACTGAAAAAATGTACCATTTTTTCGAGGGTCACGGCGGAGAAAGTTTTGCAAAAGAGCTGGAGTTAATCCGAGAGCACTTGTTGGCTTTGGATACCGTCATACAGAAAGATTCTCATGAACACCTGTTCAGCAATCAACTGCCCGATTACGAATATGTGTCCTACCATTGGCAAATCTTATTGGGCCGGTGGAATTATTACTATCCTTTATTTCAATATTTGCCTTTTGCAAGAGCCATGCACGCCATAGAGGAACAAATAAAAATTATTACGCCCTTTTTTGTCCACAAAGAATACAAACCTGCTAATTTTATACCCTTGCACTGCCTGAACCGGATCAATCGAATACACCAACTCTTAACTTGTATTAAGGATTTGTATGCCACAAATAAATTATAAAATCTTAGTAGTAGATGACGATACCCAATTTCATCAAAACCTGCGCAACTCATCGTTGAAGCAGCGCTTTGAATTTGAAAGCGCCAGGAATACGGATGAAATGAATAAAAAGCTATCCGATGAACCTGGATTTCATCTGATTCTGCTGGATTTGGATTTGCACAATAATGAAGATATTACGGTAGGTCTTGATTTAATTCCTGATTTATGCCGGCGTTTTCCAGAAACTCCCATTACTGTTGTAACGCGCGACGGTAAACCGAGTACAGTCGTAGATGCCATGCGGCGCGGTGCCAGAGACTATCTGCAAAAAAGTGCGCTCCAGAGTTATGAATTGTGGGGGGAGCAATTTAGAAAAACCATAGAAGCGCTGAGTGAAACAACAAAACTCAAACGTGTAGTCAATACTTATAAAGAAAAAACCTCTCAGGAATACCCATTTATTGGCGAATCTGATCCAATACAGGAGATCAAACGCACCCTCCGGATTGTTTCTGAAGATACGGATATGACCGTACTGCTTACTGGCGAAACCGGTGTGGGTAAAGAAGTGGCGGCGCGCTATCTCCATAACCAGGGGATGCGCAGCAATGCCCCTTTTGTAGGCGTCAACCTTTCTGCAATTGACAAAAACATGCTCGAAAGCGAATTGTTTGGGCACAAAAAAGGCAGTTTTACCAATGCAGAATACGATCGGGAGGGCTATTTCCGGCAAGCCGACACCGGTATTTTAATGCTGGATGAAATTGGGGACATCAACACGGATATTCAAATTAAGCTGCTCCGTTTTTTGGAAACGCGCCTCATCCGACCCATCGGCTGGGATAAAGACGTTCAATTGGATGTTCAAATTGTTACGGCAACCCACCGAAATCTGCAAAAGGAAGTGCAGGCAGGAAATTTTCGTGAAGACTTATACCAGCGCTTAAAAGCTATGGTTATTGAAATTCCTGCTTTAAGATCACGCAAGGATGACATTCCGCTCATTATCCGGCATTATCTCCGGCAACAAGGCCAGGAAGAAGGCCTTATTCCCAATGCCGTAATGAAAATACTAATGGATTATGTTTGGCCTGGAAATATCCGCGAATTGGTCAACACCGTCCGCAGCATGATGATGCGAAGAAAAATATTGGGCCGAAATATCATAGACCCTGAATGTTTGCCTAAAGAAATTCAAGAATTTATACCGGGCACTTCCTTCCAAAGCCAGGGAGACAATTCGCCACAGCTATTTGATATAAAAATGGATGACCG
>JBBSDD010000633.1:0-1694 GCA_038249755.1 Flavobacteriales bacterium
CTCTACTCGGGCACGCATTTCAGCATGACGAAAGCTTGCGCAATTCTGGTGTGGTCATAGAGGAATCTCACGCCCTGATGAAACTGAGTGGCGGTGATGCCCGACGGTTGTTGAATGTACTGGAATCGGTTATTAACGCCTTGCCGGCAAATGAGAAAAAAATTACCGATGCCCTGGTGATGAAGGTGGTGCAGGAAAATCCTGCGATGTATGACAAAGACGGGGAACAACATTACGATATCATTTCTGCTTTTATCAAATCGGTAAGAGGTGGTGATCCCAACGGAGCACTTTATTGGCTCGCACGTATGATTGCTGGAGGAGAAGATCCCAAATTCATCGCACGGAGATTGATCATCCTTGCCAGTGAAGACATTGGAAATGCAAATCCCACTGCGCTGATCATGGCCAACACCACTTTTGAGGCTGTACAGAAAATTGGCATGCCAGAGGGAAGAATTGTGCTGAGCCAATGTGTGTTGTACCTCGCCAGTTCACCCAAGAGCAATGCATCTTACGAAGCGATAAACCGGGCAATTGAAATCACCCATCAAACCGGAAATCTACCTGTGCCATTGCATTTGCGCAACGCGCCGACCAAACTGATGAAAGATTTGGGCTATGGAAAATCGTATGATTACAGCCACAGCAATCCGGGAAATTTCAGCCCCCAGGAATATCTCCCAGAAGATCTCAAAGGAAAAAGATTTTATGAACCTGGCGTCAATGCTCGGGAAAACGAAATGCGTGTGAGGCTTCATTCCTGGTGGAAGGAGAAATACGGTTATTAACACAAGTTTCGCACATCAGCTATTAGAAGCCGGTGCACAGGAAGCCGACTTTCGGAGATATAATTTTATGTTTTTTCAATCCTGAATTCGAGGTCGCAACCCACTCCGACGGGGTGATATGAATGTAGTGAGGATTTGTGTAGGTAATTCTTTTGATGTAATTCTTGCCTTTTCCAGCAAATTTGTGATTGCAGAGCTCCCGGCTGACGATCAGGCAGCCTTCTCACAGCGTATAGAAATAAAATTTTTATGCGAAACTTGATTTACAGGCTTTTATCAAATACTACTCACAATATCGGACCTGCAAACGTCCGAAATACATAATCTATCGACCCACAAACAATCGTGAAAATATGGTGATTATCTCCCTCCGAAATTGGTACATCCGTTTGTACATTTGTTTTCGAGACAAATACGACCCGGTAGTATTTCTTACGACAATTTGGTCTATAATAGCAATATCTCCAGAGCAAAAAAGGATATCCAAATATCAATTGCACATAAGGGGAGAAAAAAATGACCCGAACACTCCCAAAAAAGAAGTAGGGCATAACTAAAATTTTAAGAAAATGAAAGCTGTTATTTTTTTTGCCTTAGGATTTATCCATCTTGTATCTTGCACTGCGCAGGATATCGTGCTCAATTCGAGTGATCTTAATAACAAAAAAGAAGTTCTAACTGAGTATTCTAAACGTTACGACATTTTGTCAAAATTATCGGACTTAGGGAACTTTGAATATTCCAGGGATGAAGAGTCAGAACAAGGATATCTTTATGGCACTGCGGTAGATAACGATGGAAACAATGTGGTTTTCAGAATATCAGCAAACGAATCCGAAGGACAAATCACACTTCGCGCATCAGGAGGAACTGCGGAATCCTGCTCAGGCCATAACTGTGAAC
>JBBSDD010000634.1:0-1656 GCA_038249755.1 Flavobacteriales bacterium
GAAAAAAACGATTATCGGTGGTGGATTGATCGCATTCGGAAAAATCTGGATTTGTTTGACATCGTCCGTCTCGATCATTTCCGCGCTTTTGTAGACTATTGGGAAGTGCCGGCGGGAGATACAACTGCACGTGGTGGCACATGGAAAGACGGACCAGGAAAACCATTTTTTGAAGCGCTCGACAAAGCACTTGGCATCAAACCCGGTTCGGGATTGCCATTGATTGCTGAAGATCTCGGAGATGTGTCGCCTGGTGTTTTTGTTCTTCGGGATGAAATCGGTTTGCCAGGGATGAAAATTCTTCATTTTGCATTTCATGAAGACATGCCAACTTCAATTTTCGCAGTGCATAATTTTACCCCGCCATTCATTGTTTACACCGGTACCCACGACAACAATACCACCCGGGGCTGGTACAGACAGGATCTTTCTTCTGACGACCGCGGAAGGCTCAACGCATATTGCAACAGTCGGATCAATGAGCGCAACGTCAGTGAAGTTTTGATTCGAATGGCATACGGTTCTGTGGCCAACACGGCGATCATTCCTATGCAGGATTTGATGAACCTCAAGGAAAAAGCCCGCATGAATACGCCGGCCACCACGGACATCAACTGGCTTTGGCGCATGGATACGCAGCCTTCAGACCCCATCGGCAAAAAGCTTCTTGAACTTACCAGGATATATAACCGGCTATGAATATTTCAAAATATTAACTTCATGTCTACTTCAAAAGCAATGTTATGAGATCACTCTGGAATGGCTCGATATCTTTCGGGCTCGTATCAATACCCGTAAAAGTTTACTCCGCCACCGAAGAGCGCAGCCTGTCCCTTGACATGCTCGACAAGCACGACAACGCCCGCATTCGTTACAAGCGTGTGAATGAGGACACTGGCAAAGAGGTGGAATGGAAAGACATCGTGAAAGGCTTTAAGCAGGACGATATCTACACCATTCTTGAAAAAGACGATTTTGACCAGGCCAACATCAAAAAAAGTCGGACCATCGATATTGAATCGTTTATTGAAGCTGCTGACGTTTCTGACGTACTTTTCAAAAAACCCTATTATCTCGAACCCCAAAAAGAAGGAGGGAAATCATACAATCTCCTGCGCGACGCCCTCAAGAAAACAGGAAAACTCGGTGTGGCCACTTTTGTGATGCGGCAGAAAGAAAATCTCACACTCGTCGGTGTGTATAAAAATGCCCTCGTATTGCACATCATCCGTTTTGCAGCAGAGATTCGCAGCCCTTCTGATTTGAAACTTCCTTCCACGAAAGTGACCAAAAAGGAAGTAGATATGGCCATATCGCTCATCGATCAGTACAGCGAGCCTTTCAAATTCGAAAAGTTTAAGGACGTATATACCGCTCAATTAATGAAAATCATCAAAAACAAATCCACTGGCAAGAAAATGAAAGTTGAAAAATTCGAATCGTCCCCTACCCCGGCCAAAGATTTGATGGCACAACTGCGGGCCAGTCTGGACAAAAAGAAAAAGAAGGTCGCTTAAAAAAATCGTATGGGTCTGAAAGACTACAACGAAAAACGCAAGTTTGATGACACGCCCGAACCACCCGGCAGGGCGGATCGCAAAAACCTGGGCCGTTTCGTTGTGCAGCGACACCGTGCGTCGAGTTTGCATTACGACC
>JBBSDD010000635.1:0-1645 GCA_038249755.1 Flavobacteriales bacterium
CACTTCAAACCAGTTGCGGTGAATACACCGCTGTTCTGATTCTTTTCTATCCTCCTCACGAATAACGTCAGGTTTTGATTTGCAATGATTTACACGGGCATATACGGATTCGTCCTGTGTGAAAATGCTTTGAGAATTCATGGTTCAAAGGGTTGGAATGTTATGCTGCATTATTGCATCTTGAAGTTAGGAGTTATTTCTTTAGGTTGTTGAAAAATTCTGGGATATTTTGTTTTCAGCGCTGAGAAAATTCACTCGAACTGACTACCCGATGAATATAACTATCAATCTTTGGCGTCTCCGAATTCATGCAAAATATCCATAAGCGCTTTATTTGAACAGGAAATTTAGCAATTATCGCGTAATCCTTTTCTGGAATGCGTAGAACAGGTGTTGAAAATGTACTTGATATAGACAGAAATTCATTTCAACTGGTATATTTGGTCATAGGAACGAACATCAACTTCAACTATCAATCTATGCAAAAGACGATTATCATCATTGGAATGGGACCGGGTCTAAGTTACGGTGTGGCCAGAAAATTTGGTAAAGAGGGCTTTAAAGTCGGCATGATAAGTCGGAATGCTGCCAAGTTATTTGATTTTCAAAAAGAATTGGCTCTTGAAGGAGTCGAATCATTTTTTGAAACGGCCGATGTGGCTGATACAAACCAACTTTTGAAAGCCCTGAAAAATCTCAAAAAAGAGCTTAAGAACATTGATGTTCTGCATTACAATGCGGTAGATTACCGATACGTGCACATTCTCGATGAAAAAGTAGAAGATCTCGCAAAAGGGTTTATGATCAGCGTGGGAAATGCTTTTGCGGCAGTCAAAGAACTTCAGGAAGATCTGATCAAATCAAAAGGAGCCGTTTTATTGACAGGTGGCGGGTCTGCTAATTTCCCTATTCCGGATATGGCCACTATTTCCCTGGGAAAGGCAGGGATCAAAAATCTGGCATATCAGCTTTACAAAGCTTTAAAACCGGAAGGTGTTTACGTTGGAACACTCACCGTGAGCAATCAAATCAGCGAGGAAAGTTCCACGCATTCTCCAGCCATTCTTGCCAACAAGTTTTGGGATCTTTACACCGCCAGAGAAAAAGTGGAAGTGGTCTATTGATTTCTTGCAGGCAAGGCTTGTAATTTAGGCCACCGTCTTTAGGGTATTTCCAGAAGGAGAATTTGTTTTTCTGATTCTATGTTCATGGTTGGAACCCCATCCTGGAGTCGCACATCTCCTTTGACGCAAATCTTTTTGCCTAAAAGTTCCACCTCCGGCGAATAACTAAAATTTCCTGCGTTGGAGCTCCATATGCTCACTGAAAAAACACTGTTTGGAAAGCTTTTATCGAGATTCAGAAACACATTGTTTTTCCCCGAGCGATGTGTATCCACCACCGTACCGCAGATATATTCACTGGATTTCGAATCGATCAATGAATATGCTTTTTGGGTATTGTACTGTCCTTTCGACAGTTCGGATGCTTTCAACATGGGCACATCTTTTTTCTGCTTTTCCGGCATCCAAATCGCGTAGTCAAATTTTGTCTCCAATATGGCCTCTTCTTCATTGGTGAGCGTTGGAAAAAAATTCAGCCCGGTGACCGCCTCCACTTCATCAATGGTGGTCATGTAGTTTTC
>JBBSDD010000636.1:0-1636 GCA_038249755.1 Flavobacteriales bacterium
CCTGGTGTGGATATACTCGATGGAGAGAATTTTACCGAAGATCCGCAGTATGCCAAATATCTCGACACTGAAGCCATCGCGGCACAGGAAGCCAAAAACAAAGAAACAGCTGGTGCACGTGTGCAAACGGCCGAAAAATCAAAAAAAGCGGGGCCTCTCCAATTTCTTGTAGATATGGTCCCTGAAAACATCATTCTTTCCATCAGCGACAACGGCCTGATGCTTCAGGTGATTTTCTTTGCACTTTTTTTTGGTGTATGCCTTGCCCTCCTACCAGAGGAGAAAGTCGGCGTGCTCAAAAAGTTTGTGGATTCCACCAACGAGGTTTTTCTCAAAATGGTGGACGTGATCATGCAGGCCGCACCTTTTTTCGTATTTGCACTAATGGCTGGAGTATTGGCCAATATGGCCGATACTCCAGCGCAGGTTTTTGAGATATTCAAAGGCCTCGGCTCCTACAGCATTGTGGTGATGATCGGGTTGGCACTAATGATCTTTGTGGTTTATCCGACTATCGTGCGCTCTGTTGTGAAACAGCTAACGTACAAGGAATTTCTAAAAAGGATCAGTCCGGCTCAATTTCTGGCTTTTTCCACCAGTTCGAGCGCCGCCACTTTGCCGGTGACCATGGAATGTGTGGAAGAAAACCTCGGGGTCTCGCGAAATATTACCAGCTTTGTACTGCCCATCGGGGCTACGGTCAATATGGATGGCACCAGTCTATACCAGGCGGTGGCAGTGATATTTCTGGCCCAACTTCACATGGTCGACCTGAGTTTGGGGCAGCAACTTACCATTGTGCTTACCGCCACGCTCGCGTCGATTGGTTCGGCTGCTGTGCCAAGCGCCGGATTGGTCATGCTGATCATCGTGTTGCAAAGTGTGGGACTCAATCCCTTGTGGATTGCAATAATATTTCCGGTAGACCGTATTTTAGATATGATGCGCACTGTCGTAAATGTGACTGGCGACGCTACGGTTGCCACAGTCATTGCACAAACGGAAGGCGAATTGAATTATAAAGTTTAAATCTGCACCCTAGAATCTGTTATGAAAAAAGCACTTAAAATAATCGGAATCATCGTATTGCTCTTTATCGCAGCGCTGATTATCATTCCTTTTGCCTTCAAAGGCAAAATCATCGAATTGGTAAAAACGGAGGCCAATAAGAACCTGCGGGCCACGGTTAATTTTACGGATGTTGATCTGTCTTTGATCCGGAATTTCCCCAACCTTTCGGTAAAAATCGAAAACCTCAGCGTGATCGGAATTGAACAGTTTCAGGGAGATACCCTGACCTATATGGATAATTTGGGTCTTACGCTGGACATCATGAGCGTCATTCGCGGAAGCGAAATAGAAATCAAAAAAATAACCCTGGACAAACCATATGTGCACGTAAAAGTGCTGAAAGACGGCACAGCCAATTACGATATCGCTATTGAAACTGACGAAGCCGCGGCAGATACCCTCGCGGAAGATGGCGAATCAGCCGCTTTGAATATCACCGAATACAGCATCAATAACGGACGTATCGTTTACAACGACGCCAGCCTGGCGATGCTTGTGGTCATGGATGGATTCAACCATACCGGAAAGGGTGATTTTGCGGAAGAGATTTTTACGCTTTATACCA
>JBBSDD010000637.1:0-1622 GCA_038249755.1 Flavobacteriales bacterium
ACCGGCAACCTTGTAAGTTTTGAAATGCAAAAAGTGCTGGCCGCCACCGTTTTGGTAAGCCCTTACCTTCCCCTGCTTTTCATGGGTGAGGAGTATGGCGAAAAAAATCCGTTTCTGTATTTCGTTGACCATCAGGGTCCGGAATTGATAAAGGCTGTGCGCGAAGGTCGGAAACGTGAATTTGTGGCTTTTGTCCGCGAAGGTGAAGAAGTGCCTGACCCGCAGGCTGAATCGAGTTTCCAGAATTCCAAACTCAATTGGAAACTGTTAAAAAATAAGCAACACGCTGCCCTGTTGCGGTATTATCAAAAACTCATTGGTTTTCGAAAAACCATCAGCGCCCTGAGCCATCCGGATCGCTCCGCCCTCTCCGTAGATGTTTTTGAAGCAAAACAGGTGCTCTTTGTGAGCCGCTGGCATGGTTCTGATTACATCCGATGTGTTTTCAACTTTTCCGGAAAGGAAGAGAGCGTTCAGATCGATTTCGGTACAGATAGCTGGAAGCTGCTTATGAACTCCAGGGAAAAACAATGGCTAGGCAACAGCGAAAATCCCAAAGACATATATCAACCCAATTCAATCACCCTCCCACCCGAAACTTTTATGATGTTTCGCAATGACCATGTATAATCCCGTATCCACTTACCGCATCCAATTCAACAAAGATTTCACCTTCCATCAACTGGAGGAAATCATCCCCTATTTGGAAGATCTGGGCGTAAAAACCGTTTACGCCTCCCCCATTTTTCGCGCAGTGCCTGGAAGCAATCATGGATACGATGTGGTGGATCCCACTGAGATCAATCCCGAAATTGGCACAGAAGAAGATTTGCGCAGGTTGATAACCAAACTCCAAAAATCTGGAATTGGCTGGATTCAGGACATCGTGCCCAACCACATGGCTTACCACCCCGAAAATCCTTGGCTCATGGATGTATTGGAAAAGGGAGACAGGTCGGTCTACACTGGTTTTTTTGATGTTCCTGATACTTCCGATTTTTTTGAAGCACCGCTGATGGTTCCCTTTTTGGGTGCTTCGCTGGACGAGTTGCTTGCTGTAAAAGAAATCTCGATTGTGTTTGAGTCGGGGCGCCTTTCGGCAAAATACGGAGATCAGCAATATCCGCTTAATATCGCATCGTATAAAAAACTCTTGTCAGAAGTTGAATTTGGTGAAAACGCGCTCAGTCCGGACCTTTATTCCGACTTAAATGCGATTGAAAAGACCGAAGATGCCGTAACATTGGCCCGGGACTGGAAACTGTTTGTGCGCAATATGAACAACTGGGCGAAAGATTCAGCCGCGACTTCAGCTTTCATAAAATCCCTTGAGGAGATCAACAACAATCCAAAAAAACTGAAATCCATCCTCGACCTGCAGCATTATCGCCTTTGCGACTGGAAAGAGACCAATAGCCAAATCAATTTTCGCCGTTTTTTTACGGTGAATGGATTGATCTGTCTCAACATGGATTCAGAGCTTGTGTTTGAAAAGTATCACGAAACTATATTCCAGTTTGTGCGCGAAGGCCTTTTCAACGGTATTCGGGTAGACCATATCGACGGACTATACGATCCGGTAAAATACATGCACCGGCTGCGCCATCATTGCGGAGAGGACG
>JBBSDD010000638.1:0-1607 GCA_038249755.1 Flavobacteriales bacterium
CGCCACTTTGTAATCATCGGGGTTGTTGGAAATGAAATTCAAATCTGCCGGGTAGGTGCATTTGTACAGATTGCCGGATTTGTTGCCAAACCAGGTGTCCACAAATTCATCATCAATGTGTTCTGTATTGAGATACAGTCCATAATAATCGCCATTGATGTAAAGTTCCACATGGTTTGAGCGCGGAGAAGGAATGTTTTTGTCTTTAAATAAATCCCATACCAACCGAGATCGCACCATGGAAGGGTCGTTGACTTCTGCATTCAGGTTGAGTTTTTCAACCCCCTCAAATTTTTGACCGGGCACAAATGAATTCAACGAAAGTTTGAAAGACTTTTTGACCTTGTCTCTCGACGTGTTTCCGCGAAAGCGGAGCCCGATCAGATTTAAAGATACCGAACCGAACACCCCTTCGAAAACGACCTGTGCCGGGTATTCGTGATCTTCGTACCAATTGTCCTCTTCATACAGGGCATCCAGGCTATCCGGATCAATGGTTACGTAAATTTTGAGGATGTCATCTGCCGAAAACAGCGGGCCGTTTTCCACCATCACATTTTGGCCGGAAGCCAAAACTGGCAAAATAGAGAGAACCAGAATGATGAAGCGATTCACAGCTTGACAAAGTTTTCGGTGTACGTGCCGCGTGGTGTGGTGAGTCTTAATTGATAGATGCCTTTCGGCAAATGACCCAATTCCAATCTTGGGCCAGATTGCTGTTTTTCAAAACACAATCTTCCAGATACATCAAAGATTTGCACGTCAGCGATGGATTGGCCTTCCGGCAAAATAAACCACATGCTGTCGGTAACCGGATTGGGTTGGATTTTGAGTTTTTCACTTATTGGTGCAACAGATATATCCGTTGTCGTCGACATATAGAGCCACTCAAAAGCTTCCGGAAATTCCCGCGCCCAAAACCATTCTGAGTGTTGGCCATCGGCGTGGGTATCAAACCGGATTTCATTTAGAGAAAATCCTTCTGTTCCCATCAGGGCTGTCATCTCATTGATATCAGAAACGAGGGTTGCAGACTCCTGTTCGCCAGCAAGGAAGAAAAAGCGCATATCAGCCTCTTTGCCAGTGACCTGCATGAAATCATAAATATCGTCGGTAAACCAGAATGAAGGAGAAAATACCCCTGCCTTTGAAAACACTTCCTGATGCCGCACAGCCGCGTAAAATGAAATCAGACCCCCAAGCGAACTCCCCATGATTCCCGTGTTTTCGCGGTCAGAGAGCGTTCTGAAATTTTCATCCACAAAAGGTTTTAATGTTTCCACGATAAAATCGGTATACAGCGCACCGTCGCCACCACCGTACTGGTCATTGGCCCAGGGGGTGTATTCGGCGATCCGCTGAGCTCCACCATTGTCAATGGCCACAACGATGGCACCATTGTAACCATCTGCTTCAAAGGCCAACATCGCTTCATCGACCTCCCACTCACCGGCGAATGCTTCTGCAGCGCTGAACAAATTCTGGCCATCGTGCATGTAGAGCACGGGATAATCGAGCGTGGTGGAATCGTAATTGGTAGGGAGAAAAAGTCTGATTCTACGTGTCCTGTCAAGTTGTGGCATAAAAAAAGAGTCATCCAGAATCAC
>JBBSDD010000639.1:0-1602 GCA_038249755.1 Flavobacteriales bacterium
ACCGGGTGAAGAACAACCTGGAAATCGTATCGAGCCTACTCGCACTGCAATCTGCGCAAATCGATGATCCAGGCATCAAATTCGCCATGCAGGAAGGGCAAAACAGGGTGCACTCCATCGGCATTGTGCACCAAAAACTCTATCAGGGTGAAAACCTCGGCGCGGTAGAAATGAAAGATTATTTTGTAAACCTCGGCGACAATATTCTCGATTCTTTTGGCGCTGATGAGCGCGTAACCATCGAATGTGCCATGAACAACCTGGAACTGGACATCGACACGGCCGTACCACTCGGACTGATCGTCAATGAACTGCTCACCAACGCCATGAAGTACGCATTTCCCGACGGAAGGAAGGGGAAAATAAAGATCAATCTGGAAAAAAAGGACGAGTCGACACTTTCGTTAAAAATAGCCGATGATGGTGTGGGATATTCCGGCACCACACAGGGTACTGGTTTTGGAAGTCAATTGATCGTATTGCTCACCAAACAATTACGTGGTTCGATGCGCGAAGAATCTGCGGATGGAACCGCGATTTATTTTGATTTTAAATTGAGAAGTGCTGCATAAATGGAACAGAAACTGAAAATACTGGTGGTGGAAGATGAAATGCTCATCGCAGCCAAAATCGCGCTGTTTCTCACCGAACTCGGATACGAAGTCACGGCCATTCTCACCCGCGCCGAAGAAGCCATCGCCCATGTGGCCGAACACATGCCCGATATGGCCCTGCTCGACGTGCGCTTAGCGGGAGAAATGGATGGCATTTCACTAGCCGATGAGCTGAACAAATTTCATCAGATGCCCGTGATTTTCCTTACGGCAAATGCCGATGATGCCACTTTCAGCCGCGCCAAAGCCGTGAAACCATTTGCCTTTTTGCAAAAACCTTTTCGGAAAATGGAACTGCAACGCACCATAGAACTTGCCCTCCAGCGACTCGAAACAGAATCAACGACACCGGAGGAAGCCGAGCCAAAAACCCCTGAAGACAATTCCTTCCTGCTCAACGACCGTATTTTCGTAAGGTACAACGACAAAATGATCAAAATCATGTTTGATTCTATTTTGCATGTTGACGCCGACCGAAGTTACTGCCGCATTGTAACCCGCGAAAAAGACTATTTACTCACCATGCCCATGAAAAGACTGGGAGACAAATTGCCTACCAATTCATTTCAGCGCATCCACCGATCGCACATCGTGCACCTGAGACACGTGGACGAAGTATCTGATGGCCTGGTGACCATAGCCGGCAAGCGCTTGCCGCTTAGTCCGACGCTCAAAGACGCTTTTCTAAAAAGGTTTAATACGGTGTGATGGTCATTTGTAGTGGACAAAAGCTGGAATTTACAAAAAGGCAATGACAGATTGATTTTTATGTGTTTAATCAAGGTGGATAAATTCTGTCATTGGTAGCTGAGAGGAACCCAAAGAAATAAAAAACATGAAATTGGTTCAAAGCCCGACTACCCGGTACAACTCACTTATGGTTCAGCCTTCCAGGCTGTCGACTGGTTGCGCAGTATAACCCCAAACGCAAGCGTTTAGGGTTAAGCATGGTTTGGCGCTCCGCGCCGGTCTCCCGCAAGTCCTGTAA
>JBBSDD010000640.1:0-1580 GCA_038249755.1 Flavobacteriales bacterium
CAACCATTGTCATGCCAGCTTGGTCATTTGGACCAAGGATATACGAGTGATGAAATACATCTACTTTATAGAAGGCGTTGTTTTCATTGGTAGTGGCTACCTTACATCAAAGTTTTTTGGGATCACGGGGATTTTAATCTCATCAATTCTCTGCGCTTCCCTTTTCAGCGGTGCCTATTCCCTTTGGCGCGCCGGAAATATCCTCTCGGTTTCGCTCCACGAACTGAGCTGGAAGTGGTTTCGACGGTCTGCACTTATGTCCCTTTTTATTCTTCCTTTTGTTTTAATTGCGGAGTTCCTATCCCCCTGGCTTACCCCTTGGACGTCGTTGATTTTAATTGGGGCTGTTATTCTGGTTTCGGGTGGATTATCCCTTTTTCGGGTGGGTCTCCCTCCAGAGTTCGTCTCTGAACTGCTGGCAAAGCTCCCCCGTCAAGCTGGCAAGATGCTGGCCAAAATCGTTCATTGAGCGATTTATTACTGCTTAAATTATTTAAACCAATTTCTTAAACCACCAGGGTCGATGACCTACCAGGCAAATAAAGTGGTTTCGTAAACGGGACTGCGGTCATCAATTTTTCGCACTGCAAATTGATACTCCGGTTGCAGTGCCTGAATCTGTGGCAGGAGATCAAAGAACTGGTTGCCATTGTGATACATGGAAACGATTAAAATCGGCTTTTGCTCACGCAATGTTCTCCCCGCACCAGCAAGAACGGTGTTTTCAAATCCTTCTACATCCATTTTTATGAGGCCTACCGGGATGCCATGCTCGGCAACGTAATCATCCATCGTGAGCACGGGTTCACCGCCTGCCAAGGTGCCTTTTTCCGGCCCAAGTGCCGCTTCAATTAGGGAGACACGATCTAATTGGTGGCGGGCCACAAAATCCCGCAGAAGAGGCAGCCGATGAAATCCGGGTTCAAAACTATGGATGCGGCGGGACTGATAAAATTTGTGAAATATGTAGGCCGAATCTCCAATTGCGGCCCCAACATCGATGATATCCTTGGCGGCAAAGCGGGACTTAAAAAGATCCACCGGTAAATCCGTGTGGCGAAGGCCATGATGATAATAAAGTACTGAGGCTTCCGTGAGAGTGGTGGGGATATTTAGCTCTGCCGCCAGACCGGGAAGAACACGATCGAGAATCTGGCGGTTGGTTAGCTCCTGCGCATCGAAGAGCCGCTTATGCTGCAAAAGGTTGTTCGTAAAAATGTAATAGTGGCGCTCGATCACTTTTTTAACCACCGCCCGGCTGATTTCATCCAGTGGATCCAAAAGCTGCGCCATCAGGTTTTCATAATCTGGCGCAAAGCTGCGCCTTACAAATGTTTCGCCCACCCAGCGAGCCATGTGGGTGCGCGCCGAAAGCCCCAATTTGTTTTCCCACCCCCATTTTTGATAGTAATTAAAGAATGTTTTTACGAAGGCCATAGAAAATACCCATTCCAGATTATGAATATGTCAGGCAATAATACGATGCGCAATATTTTAGAAACGAAGTGGCAGGTTCCAACACCTACCAAGGTGAGAGGTGAACAGATGATTCGCAACTAGTAAAACACGGGAACTTCATC
>JBBSDD010000641.1:0-1550 GCA_038249755.1 Flavobacteriales bacterium
ATGTAAAATTTTCAAATCAAAAATATCTTCTATGGTGCTTTTTATCATTTCAATTCTTGGGTCACAAAACTCCAGTACTTCACCCGTATCAGTGCAAATAACATGATCATGTTGTTTAAACTCATGTGACTTTTCAAATTGTGCGAGATTTTTTCCAAACTGGTGTTTGCGCACAAGAGAGCATGCGAGCAACAGGTCAATCGTATTGTAGAGTGTAGCGCGGCTCACACGATAGTTTTTGTTTTTCATTTTGATATAGAGTGATTCTATATCAAAATGGCCGTCGTACTCATAAATTTCATTGAGAATGGCAAAACGCTCAGGTGTTTTCCGATGCCCGTTTTGTTCCAGGTAAGCGGAAAAAATCTTTTTAACTTTTTCCTGTGTTTCCAGCGTAGATATTACCATTCTTTTAAAAAAGCAAATCTACGCCAAATCCTGCGATCTGTCAACGGAATCGGGAGGTAATTTAACGCGTCGCAGTCGCGGAATCTCCACGGGTCACGGTCAAAACGCCTTCAACTTTTCGCAATCTTGAAATTAAACTGTTCAAATGGTCTGTGTCGTAGACGTAGACACTTACCCGCCCGTCGAACACGCCATCGTTGCTTTCAAAACTGATGGATTTCATGTTCACATTGAGGTCAGATGAGATGGTTTGGGTAATGTTGTGCACCAATCCAATGTCATCAATTCCCTTAAAAAAGACGCTTGCAACGAATTCTTTGGCTTTCTGGCTCTGCCATTTTGCGCGTATAACGCGATAAGCGTAATTTGACCGGAGCTGAACGGCATTTGGGCAACTTCCCCGGTGAATTTTAATGCCATCATTGATGGTCACGAAACCAAAAACATGGTCGCCTGGAATGGGATTGCAGCAAGGAGCAAGTTTGTAAGGAACATCTATTTCGTCGTCGCCGATGATCAGCATGTCATTGGGAATGGCTGTGTGCTTTTCTTGTTTTTCCTCGGGTAAGTCCTCCCGTTTATCGCCAAAGACAAGATTCCCTGCATCGACCTTGAATCCCTTGAGTTTCTTAAGGGAAATTTTGCCGAGAGCCATATCGTGATACATCTCAGTAGCGCCTTTCGCATGGTAATAATGTTCCAGCTCTGAAACATTCCGGCTATTGAAATCCACATCGATGCTCTTGAATTTGCGCTGCACCATTTCCTTGCCAAGGCTGGCCACCTTTTTCTGTTCCTCTTTCAGCGCAGATTTGATCTTCGACTTGGCTTTTGCGGTTACCACATACCCCAGCCAATCTTCTTTTGCCTTTTGTTTCTTCGATGTGATAATCTCTATCTGGTCGCCACTTTTTAGCTTGTGACTCAGCGGTACAAGTTTTTGATTCACTTTCGCTCCGATGCAGGTTTCCCCTACCTGGGAGTGAATTTCGAATGCGAAATCAAGCGCAGTGGCACCCGTCGGCAGCGACTTCAAATCGCCATTAGGCGTGAAGACAAATATCTCGTCGCTGAACAGATTGAGTTTAAAATCATCTATAAAATCGAATGCCCCACTGTTGTTCGAATCCAGCATTTCGCGA
>JBBSDD010000642.1:0-1511 GCA_038249755.1 Flavobacteriales bacterium
CAACCACCCGCTTAAAAAGAGAAAAGAAGCCAGACCATATACGATTCCGCTTGCGCCAATATGGTAAGATTCCCTTCCCGAAATCCAAAGCCAAATACCGGCAATGATCCATATTCCCAGCAGTGTTTTCCATGCCAGTGTTGGATAAAAGTGAAACAACATCCATCCCAATACCAGCATGGGTGCTGAATTGTTGATGAGATGAGAAAAACTGCCGTGAATAAACGGCATGGTGAAAATGCCGCGCAAACCTTCGATCGTGCGCGGGAATAAACCATATCGTGAAATTGAAATTTGAAATTCCGTGCCAATAAGGTGAACTGCCCACATCAGGCCAACGAAAATCAAGGGGAAAACTGCCGCAGAAATGACACGTCGACCGCTATGATATGTTGTCGAATCTGCCACAATTTCTATTTAATATTCCGTTGCTTTTTGATGGTTTCGTAAGCCTCCTGAACTTTTACGAATTTCTCCCGGGCAGCTTTTTCGAATTCCGGCCCCAAATTGGTCACTTTGTCCGGATGGTATTTCGTTGCCATTCTTCGGTAGGCTTTTTTGATATCAGCTTCAGACGCATTTTCCTCGATTTCCAAAATTTTATAGGAACTCTCTGTATCAGCGCCAAACATTGCCCGGATCGATTCGTAATCTTTGTGATTGATGCCCAGGTAGCGCGCTATTTCTTCAAGGGTTTTCACTTCGCGCCCGTCCAGGGTCAAATCTGCAGCAGCCAAACCGAAGAGGTAGTGCATCAATTGCAACCGCAATGGATGTTGCATATTGGTGCGAATCTGTTCGCATACCTCACGCAGTGGTATGGGTTTTTCAAGAATCTCGCGCAACAGCACAATTTGCTCTTTGGCTTTTTGGGCGCCAAATTGTCTTGTGAGAAATTGCAGGACAAAATCGAGTTCCGATTTCATCACTTTGCCGTCCGCTTTCATGATGGCAGCCGAAAGCACGAGCAGGCTCACCACAAAATCATTGGGCGTGGTGTTGTAGACCCGCCGCTGGCCGGGATTAAAAACTGTGGTACCGCTTGAAGTATCGAGCATCGATCCCACAGCAAATCCCAAAATAGCACCGATTGGGCCGCCCAGGACAAACCCCAGTCCGCCGCCAATCCATTTTCCGTAATTTTTCATGTATTAAAATCTATTTACCAGCTGCCACCTGCCCCGCCACCGCCAAAACTTCCGCCTCCAAATCCTCCGAAACCGCCGCCACCGAAGCCGCCTCCGCCACTTCTGAATCCGCCAAAGTGCCCCCCGTGTCCACGGTTGGAGGCTCCCATCAGCGCCAAGGCAGCCCAAAATCCGAGATTGTTGGTGCGCGCATAGGAATTGGTTCTTTTATAAAACAACAGAAACCAAATACCTATTACGATCAGAAAAGGAATAATGGCCGCAAAACCCGGGCTTCCTGAATTTTTTTTGGTGTAGGCATCCGAATTATATTCACCCGTTGCGAGTTCTGAGATTACCGTGACGGCTTTATCAAGTCCTGCA
>JBBSDD010000643.1:0-1485 GCA_038249755.1 Flavobacteriales bacterium
GCAGCGCGCACTACCATTACACGGAACGTGAAGGAACTCGAAGCCCAAACGGGAAATATCTACGAGGCCATCGTTGTGATGTCAAAACGCGCAAATCAAATCAGTTCTGAATTAAGGGAAGAACTCAGTTCTAAACTTCAGGAATTCGCAACGACCCAGGACAATCTTGAGGAGGTTTTTGAGAACAGAGAGCAAATCGAAATTTCCAAATTTTATGAGCGTCTCCCCAAACCTCAATCTATGGCGGTTCAGGAAATGATGGATGATCAAATTTACTTTCGGCGATTAGAGAATCAGCAGGGAGAGAAGCTCTGATTTGATATCAGACCGGATGGGTTTCTTGGAAGGAAAGCGGATTATACTCGGTGTTTGCGGAAGTATCGCGGCATATAAGTCTGCATTTCTCGTAAGAGAATTCATCAAAGCTGGTGCGGAGGTTCAGGTGATTCTTACCCCCGATGCCCGGCAATTTGTCACTCCCCTCACACTTTCAACTTTAAGCAAGCGACCCATTTTGGACTCCTTTGTCAAAGATGAAAACCTGGGTGTATGGAACAACCACGTTGAACTCGGCCTTTGGGCCGATTTTTTTGTTGTAGCTCCGGCTTCCGCCAATACGCTGGCAAAAATGGCCCATGGACAATCTGATAATTTGCTCCTCACTACTTATCTCAGTGCGCGATGTCCCGTGTTTTTTGCGCCAGCGATGGACCACGATATGCACGCGCATGATGCCAATCAGCATAATATTGAGATACTTCAAAAAAGGGGAGATACGCTCATTCCTTCGGCAGTGGGCGAGTTAGCAAGTGGTTTGTATGGAGAAGGGCGCATGGCAGAACCCGAAAGTATTCGCCAGTTTATCGAATATCATTTTTATAGTCTGTCACCGTTGCGGGGAAAAAAAGTACTTATCACGGCAGGTCCAACGCACGAATCCATTGATCCTGTGCGGTACATCAGCAATTATAGTACAGGTAAAATGGGATATGCATTGGCAAGACAGGCAGTGAATTTGGGAGCCGATGTAAAGTTGGTCAGTGGTCCGGTGAATCTGGACTGCCCCAAAGGTGTGGAAGTCGCGTATGTTCAATCTGCCGCTGAAATGTTTGAGGCCGCTTCGCATGTATTTCCAGATTGCGATATTGCCATCATGTCAGCTGCAGTGGCTGATTTCAAACCAGTAAATCCTTCAGAAGAAAAAGTCAAAAAACAAGATGGTGGATTGACACTACAACTTGAAAAAACAGTCGATATTCTTCATACGTTGGGACAAAAGAAAACAAAACAATTCCTCGTGGGTTTCGCGCTTGAGACCAATAACGAAGAAAAGAATGCCAAAGAAAAATTGATTCGAAAGAATTGTGACCTGATGGTATTGAACAGTCTGAGAGATGATGGTGCCGGTTTTGGTCATGATACAAACCAGGTAACCATCTATGGTCACAATAAAACAATTACTTTCGGGTTAAAATCAAAAGACGA
>JBBSDD010000644.1:0-1483 GCA_038249755.1 Flavobacteriales bacterium
AAATGCTTTTTCAATTTTGAATGTCTCGTGCTTTTCTGAAGATGCCCAGGTAAAAGAGGGTAAAAATTTCGGCGGAAAGCCACCTTCAAAAACATTGGTACAAACCCCCACGACAGAACCGGTATTAAACATGGTGTTGATGCTGGCTTTGGCATGATCTCCCATAATCAAACCATGAAATTGAAGTCCGCTGTCGCGAAAAGAGTGGGATGGATAATTCCAAACCCTTACCGGTCCGTAGTTGTTTTTGAGATTGGACGTATTGGTGTCAGCGCCCAGATTGCACCATGAACCGACTACCGAATTGCCCAAAAATCCGTCGTGCCCTTTATTCGAATAATCGTGTATCACGCTGTTGCTGATTTCACCACCAATGCGACAATATGCTCCAAACGAACTGGCACCATAAATTTTTGCTCCCATTTTCACCACAGAATGCGCGCCAATGGATACCGGACCGCGAATGAGCGTGCCTTCCATGATTTCCGCATGAGGCCCTATATATACAGGTCCTGTTTCAGTGTTTATAATGCAATGATTTAACACAGCATCTTTATGTATAAATAAGTCTTTGCCTTTTACCCTCACATCTGGCGGAGGAGACGATGTTCGATATCCCTTTGTAATCTCCTCAAAATCTTTACGTAGGGCGGGATCATTGTGTGAAAATAAATCTGAAGGTTGAAGGATTTTGATCAGATTGCCGGCAAAACCAACTTCTTCGGACACAAAATCTGAAACCTTTAATGACACTGATTTCCCTATTTTGAAAGCCAGATCGGCACATGTTTTCCTGTCACAATGCGCCGCGACAAATTGGCCGAGATGGCTGAGCACTTTGCCTTCCGGCAAATTCAAAATGCTGTCAACCAATTCAGTTGTTGGAATAATCGTACTGTTGATGAGCAAATTATTCTCTTCCAACACCACCGGGAATTTCCTTTGCAGGTATTCCGCGGTCATCACTGCAGGTGTCTGTCCCAAATGCCTTTCCCACTTATCATAAATCCGGTCAATTCCCACAAGCAGGTGCGAAGCAGGTCGGGTGAAGGTGAGTGGCAACAATTCCTGCCAATGTGTATCGATGAGAACGAAATTCATTCAGTAAATTTTGGTAAAATAAAAAAAGCCTTTCCGGTTGGGAAAGGCTTTCACAAATTATTTATAAGAAAGAAATTATTTCTTGTCAAATTTGGCGTAGCGCTTTTTGAATTTATCAACCCGACCAGCCGTATCGATAAACTGCATTTTTCCGGTGAAAAATGGATGCGATGTATGAGAAATCTCCAACTTGATCAGCGGATATTCCTTCCCATCCTCCCATTCAATTGACTCGCTGGAAGAAGCAGTGGAACGGCCAAGAAAGCTATATTCGTTGGACATGTCTTTGAAAACGACGAATCTATAGTTCTCAGGATGGATGTCTTTTTTCATGATCTGTGTGTTAAATGGGGTGCAAATTTACTGTTTTCTTTTGAATCTG
>JBBSDD010000645.1:0-1464 GCA_038249755.1 Flavobacteriales bacterium
CAGAACAAATTTTTTCGGATCAGTTGGAACAGTTTGATGTAAAAAAACTGCTGAATAAAGTTGTGAATCTGTACATGGGAGCAGATCAGATTGAGTTTACAATAGAAGCAGGAGCGGATAACATTTTTACACATAAAATCGCCCTCAAACAAATTCTGATCAATCTTATAGGCAATTCTCTGAAATACAATGACAAACCTGTGATGAAAGTCGACATATCGATGACTGAAACGAAGGATCATTACATTTTTCAGGTAACTGATAATGGACGGGGAATCGCCTTGAAAGATCAAAAGAGAATTTTTGATTTGTTCACAACTTTGGACGACAAGGATCGAAAAAATCAGCCTGGTTCAGGTATCGGATTGGCCACAGTGAAAAAACTGGTCAATCAAATGGGAGGAGAGATTCATGTCCACTCCGAACTTCAACAGGGGTCGCGGTTTGAATTTACATTAAAAAAAGCGACAGGTGCTGGGGTCATTCCACCTTTGCAGTATATCGAACAGCATATGCGGCTGTAATGCCGTGAATAAAAACGGAGGCAATCATCAAAAAAATGACTAGCAGAAACATATCCTTTTCCCGCTCAAAATCTGCAGAATATATGGCATAACTCACGTAATAGAGGGAGCCCACTCCGCGTATTCCGTAAAATGACATGGTGAACTTTTGGCGCTTTTTCAGATCCGTGCCGAGCAAACCAAGATATCCGCAAACAGGCCGCACGGCCAGAATCAATATCAACGCAAAAATTGCGAGATACCAATCAAAGTCATTGAAGTAACTAAACGAAATATATCCACCGATGAGGATGAATATTGCAGCGACCAAAACGCGTTCAATTTCTTCGGAGAAATCATGAAGAAACTGCTGGTATTCGTGTTGTTCTTCTGAATTTTTAAATACCGCAGCAGCAATAAAAACGGCAATGAAGCCATAAGAAACGGCTATCTGGGCCGCCGCATAAGGAATTAAGGTTAGTGATATGGTGAGTATGCCCGTAGTTAAGCCGGAGGATTTCGAAGCACCAATTACATTGAATAACAATTTCGCAATACCCCAACCCAAACCGGCACCGATGAGGACCGCAACGCCAATTTTATAAAGCACATCCATCAGAAACCAACTCCACACCCACTCTATCGAACCGGTACCGAGAATAGCCACACCGATGGCCAGATAAGTAAATGGGAAAGCGAGACCATCATTTACTCCCGCTTCAGAAGTGAGCGCCAGGCGCGTGGGTGAGCTATCTTCTTCATGCGGAGCACTGGTTTGAACCTCATTTGCCAGCACCGGATCTGTGGGAGCTACGACGGCTGCAATTAAAATGGCCGAGGCAAGCGCAAAACCAAAAATCCAATAGCCCAGTGCAAACGTGATAAGCATGGTAAGCGGCATGGTAAAAGCCAGTAGACGCCAGCTATATTTCCATGTAATTCTTTTAAACGGATTTTTCAA
>JBBSDD010000646.1:0-1443 GCA_038249755.1 Flavobacteriales bacterium
AAAAACTCTTTGCGAGCTTAATAAATTTCACTTGAAGGGTAGCCGAAAATATGGGACTACTAAAAGATTGTCTAAGGGTTTTATCAAGACCCCAGACATGGCGATATCCTAGTCCCGTTCCAATGCCAAGCCAATAGAAAATATTGTATTCGCCGTAAAGAGAAAGTTCTCCGGTATTGAAAGGTATTTCATCAATAATTACCCGGTTATTCCCACCGTCTGGGTTATATAGTACATTGATTCTTCCACCACCGAGATGAATTCCACTTCCAAATTCCCATTTACGATCAAAATATAGCGCTCTTTCGTAGTAAATTGAATTGTAGGAAAAATCGTATTCAATCGATTCGGCAACTATGTCGTAATCAAATTCCGAATCAAAAATGCGCGTATTCAGAAAGTAAAAACCCATCCCTATGCGATGAATACGTCGGTACTCAACACCCAGCCTGAGACCGCCAACGCCAATCCATTGTTTTTGAAAGAACGTGCGTCGGGCATCAAACTTGATATCAGCTTTAATGGAATTCTGATAGGGTAAAAGCTCTCGTTTTCCATTGATCAGATTCACATCATTGTCTTGCCCAAACTGCGCATGCACGGCCGCCGAAAGACAAAAGAGATATATGGCAAAAAACACTTTCAAGGCTTGGTTCCGCGTATCATCCGGTCGCGGCCATTAAAATCTTTTTTCATCTCCACATGAACAAATCCCCGATCTTTTAAAAACTGTAGGATCTCATTTCCAAATGCTTCGTTGATTTCAAAATAGAGCTTGCCAGACCTGTTGAGATGGCCTTCTGCGAGATCAACGATTTTTCGATAGAAAATTAACGGATCGTCGTGGTATACGAATAAAGCGCTGTGCGGCTCATTGTCCAGCACGTTTGGCGACATAAAACGGCGATCCTGCTGGGTCACATAAGGCGGGTTGCTGACCATGAGGTCAAAATTCATAAATTCCAGACTCTCTTTCAACAGGATATCAAAATGAAAGAATTCTACTTCCAGTTCGTTTCGCCTTGCATTCTCCATTGCGATATTGAGGGCTGCCACACTGTTATCTACGCCATAGACCGTTGCCTCTTTCAATTGGTCTTTAAGTGCCAGCGCGATGCATCCGGAACCAGTTCCGAGGTCTATCACGCGGGGATATTTTTTCAATTCATCCTTGAGAATCCAGTGAACGAGTTCTTCGGTTTCCGGTCGGGGAATCAATACATCGGGATTTACCCGCATGGGCAATCCATAAAACACGGTTTGCCCGAGCAAATATTGAATGGGTTGCTGTTCTTTTAATCCTTCCAGCACCGTTTCAAACAAAGCCAGATGAACGGTTGAAACAAGCGCATCTCCATTCATAAAAATTTCGATTTTGCTGAAATGCATCACATCATCGAAAACAAGCGCAATGAATTGCTCAATTTCCCGGACAGGATAAAT
>JBBSDD010000647.1:0-1442 GCA_038249755.1 Flavobacteriales bacterium
CCCAGCGTGCCTTCGGGCGACCCAAGGCTGTGGCCGTGTCGGGGTGGAGCAGGGTAGCGCCCAAAATGACATTTTTGGAAGGGATGGCGGGTTTTTCAGATTGCGCGGTGAGGGAAAACGGAAGGAGGGCTACAATGAGGGCGAGGTTTTTCATGGGGGTATGACGAAGAAATGATTTTCGCCGAAGTCGCACTTGTCCGCCAATCGATTGACCTTATCTTTGCCAAATAAACTCCAGCAATCATGGCTTTGACCAACAATGATATTTTAAAAAAACTGCGCGTGGCATTGAAACTGCGCGACGATGAAATTGTGGAAATTCTCAAGCTGAACGATTTCCAAATCACCAAAAGCGAACTCGGCGCCTTTTTCCGGAAGGAAGACCACCCCAACTATATGGAATGCGGGGATCAACTCCTGCGCAATTTTCTTGACGGATTGGTGATCCATCTGCGCGGGCCGCGGAGCTGAAATCAGAACTTTTTTTCTTACCGGACCTTCACAAGCCATGGCATTTGGAAGTGACAACAGCATTTACGTAAGTGGTGGTACCACTGCCCGTCTTACGCAATCTCCAGATTTGTGTGCCGTTCAGGGAGGCGAGGTAAGTTCCACCGCCCCTTTAACCAACCTTTGTTTGGGCGATGGTTTTGCAGACCAGATACAACTCAGCGTAACCGGTAATACTGGCACAGGAAGGTTTGGGTTGGTACGGCAAAATGATCTCGCTCTTGTGGCCCAGAATGGTACAGGCAGTTTCAACATGGAAAATTACCCTCCCGGAAATTATTATGTTGGTCATATTTCTTTCATGTGTGGCGGCATCAAATATCATATCCATTATAAAAGTACCGTGTGGCTTGCAACTTCATTCGGGCCCCAATCCCAATTCAGGCCTTTCGTGGGTAAGCATTGAATCCGAAACGGACATTTATACCACGCTTGAAGTGTATGATATGAATGGACGTCAGGTTGCAATGCTTCACACCGGATTGATCCCTGCCAAATCAGTGAAAAGGATAGATTTTAACGGAAATGAACTTCCCAATGGAGTCTATATTTACAGGCTTACCACATCAGAAACAATCATTGTGGAAAAATTCATAATGGCAAAATAAAGATGGGGTAGAAAGAAAAGATTTCGACCCCAGAAATGCAGCAGGTCCAGTATCCTTTTTCTGTTTCATAGCCCAAAGACCCTTCTGACGAGAGGGGTCTTTGGATTTTCCGGGGGTAGCTTCGGCACGTCTGCGCATGTTTCTGGACTGGATTGGCTGATCTCACCCCTGAGAAACAGGAAAGGCCTGAACATCCGCCGGATGGTTTGGATTTTTGAGAAATGGGATTAACTTTGAAGCGATGGCGGTGAAATGAACCTAAAAAACACATCCAACCAAGTGCGATATATACGGAAGTCTGCGGAAAACTTCCGTATATGCACA
>JBBSDD010000648.1:0-1373 GCA_038249755.1 Flavobacteriales bacterium
CAGCACCAAAATCGTGTTTTTTCTGCGTGACGATTTTTCCTTTGAGATCGTATTGCATTGCACTTAAATCGGTATTATCCTCCCGTTTTACTTCGTAAATGCCCGGTTCGAGCAAAACAAATTGAAATTCGCCCGGGGCATTTTGATGAAACGTTTTTTCCGTTTCTCTGGTTGTAGTCAGCAGGGCGAGTTTCGCAATATCTCGGATGGTTTCATCCATTACTTTCAGGGTGTACTGCTCCCTGCTTTTCAATCCATACATTTCAATTTCACCGCGGTCGTTCACCTTTGTCGTTTGGACTACGCGACCCGATTTGTCGAGAATTTGCACCATGGTGCCAGGAGGAATATTTTCATTGGTGATTCGGGCGATGCGCAAATCGTGAAGTGGCTGCTCAACAAAAAATGAAAGCCTGTAAATATCGTCACCTCCTGCGCCCAATGGCCTGTTTGATGCGAAGTAGCCATGGTTATAATTGACAAAAGAAACTCCGAAATCATCATAAGCGGAATTGATCGGTGCACGCAAATTATAGATATCATCAAACCCCCTGATTTCCGAAACATAATAGAGATCGAGGCCGCCATATCCCATATCATTTCTGTCGCTTGAAAAGTACAATCGGTCCTCAAAATATCGTGTGAAGACCTCGTTTCCGGTCGTATTAACGAAGGGACCCATGTTCCTGGGTTCTGACCAGTTTCCTTCTATCCAATCACAGAACCATATATCCATTTGTCCGAAACCCCCTGGGCGGTCGCTGGCGAAATGCATCCGACTGCCATCATTGCTGAATGTGGGATGGCCTGTATTGTACATTTGGTTGTATTTGAAAGGCAACATATCTTCTTCTTTTCCGCTCAGAGAGGTAAAATAAATGCCGACTCGCGCACCAGATATCGGGCCTTCGAGATCCCTGAGCGTGATTGCGTATTTGTTTTGTCCGGGCCATGCACTGATCGGACCGTCGTGGAAATAATATTTTCTGTTTTTCAGGAGCATTGTCGGTTTGTTAACCCGATTCGATCCATCTTCCCGCATCTTGGTCTTATAAAACAGATGAATGTTTTGATCACTGTACGCAGCAGGAAACAGTGCCAGCATGCTGATGGCGTCTGTAAATAACCACAACTCATCATCCAAAGCCACATATGGCGCATATTCATTGTATACGGTATTGGCACCCGTCAATTCACCTACCATGGTGCCTGTGGTTATAGAATCCCATGCGAGCAGCGATGTTGTTTTGTCCAGCCACAATACGGTTTTCAAATCCGACTCGTTTGTTGAAAGCAATTCGATCAATAAGAGATAAGCAGCCGAGAAATCATCATTTGCAATCAATACATCTGCATAAAACCGAAGATCATCC
>JBBSDD010000649.1:0-1350 GCA_038249755.1 Flavobacteriales bacterium
CGCGGTTGGGGGCGATGGTTTGATTGAATGTAATACCGAGGGATAAATCAAAAACGACCCGATGATGGGAGGTCATAATCTGGACCTTTCCGAATTTGGTGAAGGGGTGGGAAAAATCATTTCCACCGGATTAATTTCTTTTTCAGGTACCAACCTGATGGTGGAAACCACTTATACGCTTTTACCGGAAAGTCCATTCATGAAAATATCAGTCAAGCTAACCAATCCCGGAACGACTGCGATACCCAACGTACGGATGTGGATAGGTACACGCGATGATTACGTTGGCATCACTGACAATCCTTCCAAACAACGTGGCAATCTGGTGGATGGGGAATTTGATCCACTCACAGATGCCTCCAAACGCGGTGTAGCCATCCGGGTGACGTCGGGTCAGGAGGGTGTGCTCCTCTACGCCGATTCCGAAAATACCCACAGCATCCTGCAAAACTGCTGCAACTGGAACAATGTCATCAATCAAAATCCCCTCACAGCGGGCGTATCTTCGGGCAGCGATAGTTCTTATGGCTTGTATTTTCGCTTTGCAGATCTTACTCCGGGTGGAAGCGATCAACTCACCTGGTACTATGCCGCCGGGGCAATTGCCGATTTTGACGAAATTATTCGAAGTGTGGCCCGCGAAGTGAGTCCGATCAGCCAAATTTCTTGTAATTCCGCCACCTTTAAAACACCTTTAGAAATAAGTGGAACGGGATATTTTATGGTTGTACCAAAAAACGCAGCACCACCTACAGCGCCGGAAATAAAAGCTGGCGTCGATTACGGTGAAGTCATTATTACAACTTCCGGAAATGGGGCAATCATCTCAGGCACAACACATCAATTCCTTCTCGAAAATCTTGAAAGCGCTACTGAATACAGGGTTTTCTTTGTGCTCGAAGAGCAACCCAATGTATTTTCTGCCTTGAATCATCATTCTTTCAGCACACTTTCGCCTTTGGTGATCAATCTTGAATCCCTTTCTTCGTCCATTTGTGGCCCGGTGGGCGATGGCAGCATTTTTACCGGGGTATTGGGTGGTGCAGGACCATACACATATCTGTGGAGTTCCGGAGATACCACGGATTATATTTCCGGGAAACCGGCCGGAGAATACGCCGTGGTGGTAAACGACGCCAGTGGGTGTCCGGCTGCAATCGCTGAGACATACATCGGGGCGGACGACATGAACCCTCCTGTAGCCCTCACGCAACCCGTGACGCTCCATTATGATTTCACCGGTACTGCCACACTCACTCCGGCCCAGGTGAACAATGGTTCCTATGACGACTGCGGAATTGATCTCATCGAACTCAGTCATGATACCTTTGGGTGCATTCCACAGGGCAA
>JBBSDD010000650.1:0-1332 GCA_038249755.1 Flavobacteriales bacterium
CAAGAGCGTCTTTCACTGCGGCGATAGTGCCTACTTCGATGGCTTTGCGGAAATTGGTAAGCGCCATGAAATCGATATCGCCCTGATGCCCATCGGGGCCTACGAATCCCCAAGCGGTCGCGATGTCCACTTGAACCCGGAAGAGGCTGTGCGTGCCTTCGTGGACCTCGGAGCCAAGGTCCTGATTCCCATGCATTATGGCACCTTCCCTCTGGGTAACGAGCCGCACAATGAACCCGTGGAACGATTGCTCATGGAAGCGGACCGCCTTGGCATCAGCGATCAAATCCTCATCCCCGAAGAGGGTGTCGGCATCGAATGGTAAAAATTCCAGGAACAAATCTCCGATGCGTGTATTCTACCATCATGCGAGTCTTTAAATTTCTCACCGTATTATTACTAATTCCCACCCTCGCCTCCTGCGAACCTGAACAAAAGCCTATGTCACCTGATGCTAAAATAGCCGCGAAAATGCCTGAAGTCCCTGCCGGCGCAGAAGTTGCCACCCTTGGAGCCGGATGCTTCTGGTGCATTGATGCCGCCTACCGCCAGCTGGATGGAGTTTACTCCGCCACTTCCGGCTACACGGGCGGCAAGCTGAAAAACCCAACCTATGAGGACATCGGCACCGGCCAGAGCGGCCATGCGGAAGTCGTCTTCGTCGTCTTTGATCCCAAGAAAATCACCTACGAAAAAGTCCTCGCCTGGTTCTGGGACCTTCATGATCCCACCACCCTGAATCGTCAGGGCAATGACGTGGGTACTCAATACCGCTCTGCGATCTATTATCACTCGGAAGAGCAAAAGAAATCCGCGGAAAGCTCAAAAGCCGCAGCAGCCGCCAATTTCAAAAAACCGATCGTTACCGAAATCACCCAGGCTCCCAAGTTCTATCCCGCAGAGAACTATCATCAGAATTACTATAACGAAAACAAATCCAAAAACCCCTATTGCCGCTTTGTCATCGAACCCAAGCTAAAGAAACTCAAGCTCGATCATTGATCACCTCCCGCAGGATCTTTACATAAGGGGCCAGTCTATTCAAAAACTTACCGCTCAAGGGGCATTGCTCTCGGGGTAGAAGCAACTGAGCCACCGCAAATCATACAAGTCGAGCGATTTGACCCCGCTTGCATCTATCAGGTCAAAAAGCGCGTCAGAGATCAACGCGCTAAGCCGCTCGAACGGCAGCGCCTGCGGTGGCTCTTCTTCATATGTGGCTGCCGCGTCTCGCGGCTGTGCCAATGAATCGAAAAAGCCCCGCCACAGAAAAGCTCCTCTTCGCATGTGGCTGACGCGTCTCGCGGCTGTGCCAATGAACCGAAAAAGCCC
>JBBSDD010000651.1:0-1248 GCA_038249755.1 Flavobacteriales bacterium
ACTATTGCTGGAGACCAGCCACAATTTACCGTGAGGCGTGTTTGATCCATGCGCTGTGATTATCTTTGGGTGTTGCCTATTCTTAATATCTCATTCCATTGGCTATTGATTCCATGAGCTTTTAGTTTTGCACCTTACGGTATTTACAACCCAATAAGCCAGTAATCCCAGGTGCAGGTGGGTCAGCGTGCCTGTATCAGACTTGTGATAAAAGGCCTTAAATCCAAATTGGTTTTCAATGTGCGAAAGGACTTTCTATCTCACGTATGGTGTCGTATATATTCCATATCATTATTTCGTCTTCAAGCAAGAGGGTGGTCCTTAAAAAATACAGTTCCAGCCATGCTTCTTTTTTGGCATATTGTTCTTCATCGTAAAAACCATCTACAATAAAGACTTGATTACCTTTTTTAAATTGAGCGCTCAACTGAACATCCTGAAATGGGTTACCGGTAAATTTTGCACTAAACGATTTCTCAAATATTGACCATTGTTGAACGCTGTCAGAAGGATAGCAGGTCGTGGTAATGAATGACAGGAGACAAAATATAATTTTTTTCATAGAATGTATCGTTATGTCAAATTTCAAGTTTTCCTTTTACAAATTTCTTTTATACAATTCAGGTAAATCTGAGGCCGCGTTGTCAATTATCAATACCCAATCATTGTCAATACCCGAGGTAGGTGGAGTGAATGTTACAAATCCGGTATTATTGAACTCGCCGGCAGACGAAAACGCTCCTTCTCGCGGGTTATACCATGTGGCACTCACTTTTGTACCAGAAATTTTTCTCATTACCACTTTAATCGACTGACCGACTGACAAATAAGCAACAAGAAATGCTCCATCATTGGCTACTGCAGCCCTGATATGGGTGCTGTCTTTTGGATTATTACCATAAATGATTGATTGGTCAGGTATAAGCCTTGAGAAATCACGTAGTTCGAATAATTTACGAATATGTCTGATGTCGATAGCACCAGGGCGATCTATAGATTCACGCCAGTCGTACAAAGCGGGGATCACTACTTTATCGCCTTTTCCAGTTATTAAAGGCTGTATCACTGTCAACTCTTCTATCTCCGCCAAGTATCCAGATAATAGGCCTGTCTTTATACCTTTTCCCGAGAAATTCGCCATATACTCCCGCATTTTCGGGGGTAAAAATTACGGGACCTTCGCCTCCGATGACATTGGGCACTTTGTCACCCCAGGTTGGCAACATGCCAATAAACAGCCCCAACTCC
>JBBSDD010000652.1:0-1007 GCA_038249755.1 Flavobacteriales bacterium
ACCATCATCCGCGAATCCATCCCCGATTGTTATTCCGATCAGGGATTTGCGACCACAAGCACCAATCCTTGCGGAGAAATTCCGCTTTGTCCTTACGATTCGTGCCGCCTCCTCGCGATTAATTTGCTCAGTTACGTAGACCAGCCATTTTCCGATAAGGCAGCATTCAACTTTGAAAAATTCAGGGAACACGCCCGGCTTGCGATGCGCCTCGCCGATGATATCATCGATCTGGAATTGGAAAAAATCGACGCCATCATCGCCAAGATCCAGAATGATCCGGAGTCGGATACGATCAAAAGAACGGAAAAAGAACTTTGGGACAACATCCGCCAAAAGTGTATCGAAGGCCGCAGAACGGGCATCGGCATCACCGCTGAAGGCGACATGATGGCTGCCCTCGGAATACGATATGGAAGTGAAGAGAGCATCACATTTGCCGAAAAGGTACACCAGACGCTCGCGCTGTCTGTATACCGCGCTTCTGTAAATCTCGCCAAAGACAGGGGTACTTTTACCATTTTCGATTCGGAAAAAGAAAAAGACAATCCTTTTCTGGCGCGTCTTTTTGCCGCAGAGCCGGAGTTGGGCATTGACATGAAAAAGTACGGTCGTCGCAACATCGCGGCCCTCACCATCGCGCCCACAGGCACCACCAGCCTGATGTCGCAAACTTCTTCGGGTATTGAACCAGTTTTCATGGTGTCGTACAAACGCCGGAAGAAAATCAATCCAAACGACAAAAACGTGAGAACAGATTTTGTCGATGAGGTCGGCGATCACTGGCAGGAATATTATGTTTTTCACCACCAGTTTGTCAATTGGCTTATGATCAATGGATACATGCCCGATGAGGTAAAGCTCTGGCCAGATGCTGATTTGCAAAAGCTCATAGCGAAATCGCCATACCACAAAGCGACTGCCAACGATGTGGACTGGGTAAACAAAGTGCGGATGCAGGGCACCGTGCAGAAATGGGTCGACCACAGCATCAGCGTCACTGTGAA